>JAHDBK010000394.1 GCA_020630455.1 Saprospiraceae bacterium | reverse complement strand
TCTATATTCAACTATTTCACTCAATACTTTTTTTATTTAATGGATGGTAACGGTTCGCATAAACGCAGGTGGCGCGTTTAGCGACACTTGCCGTTTTATGCTTTGTTCTCGGCTATTTTCCTTTCTTTTTTAAGATGTTTTTCAATTTTTCACCCAATACAGTTTCATTGTCTTTGAACTTATTATGGGTTGAATATTTTGGTTTACTAACTCCTGTTTCTTTGTATATTATTGATTCAAATTTTTTCCTCTTTCTTTGAAATTGAGGATGAAAATGTTTGGGGGCAAAATATATCATATACTCACAAATCTCTCTACCTTTTTCAAACTTTCCTATTCTTAAACAAATGTCAAGAAACTGATACAAACCAGCAATTACATTTTGCCGAACCCCTGATTGCATTTCATCAAGTTTGTATTGGCAGGCGTAGTTAAATAATTTAACCCCTTGTTTATTATAAATATCTTTGCATACTTGTTTTTGTTTTCCTCTATCTCTTCCATACTCTTCGTATGTAATTTCCTTATACCGATTTTGGGTATTTAATTCAAGCCAATCATTTATTATCATTATACATCGGTATGTTAACAACTGACCTGAAATCTCCAAGTTTATATCTTTTGTTAAATCTATACCTTTGGAAGTAAAATCTAATAGGATTTTTATTGCCTTATATTTTTGTTCCTCTGTTCCGTTACCCCAATAGTATGTTGCGTGCATTTTGTTGTAAAATGAATTAGATTGAAATACGTGTCTAAATTCATCAAGCAAATCCAAAGCTTTATTTTTATTTCCTCTGTCAACAAGATAAGCGGCTAAACTTAAAATTGCTTGGACTTTTACTTCTTCGGGACTTGAAGTTCTGTTTAATATTTGTCTATAATTGCTTATTACTTCTTCTTCATTTTTCGATAATTGACTTGCTTTGGCATTTTGCAGTAAGGCTTGTTCATTATCAAGGGTTTTATCTCGATTTATTTGGTTTAACCGACTAACACACCCTCCCTTAAATCTATCTCCTCTCCTCTGATAATAATTTGACATAATTTGAAGAATCTCTTTTGAGTATACCTCAAAAAACTTATTGTCTTCATCTGTCTTTATTACTTTAAGCCTTACTAATTCTTTAATAGCTGACCAGAAATTATCTTCTTCATGTTCTAAATTCAAGATATACTTGATTTTATTTATTAAATTAGATAAATCGTCAGATGCTACAAGTAAGCTTATTGAAACGAATATATCCTTTGCGGTTGGGGAAAGATAATCATCATATAGTCTGCCATAAAGGAAATTTTTGGCTGCTGTACTATCTTTTATGTCAAATTTTAAAGCCTCCTGAATATTACCTTTTTGCCCGATAATGAAAGCAAGTTGAAATATGAATAGTGGACGACCACTTGTAATTGAATGTACTAATTTTAGATTTTCGGGTGATTCTAATTCAGTTTTGATTTCTCCGTAAATATTAGGTATTTCATTTTGGATTACTTCTAAAAGGAATTTGGATGTCTCAGTTTCATTTAACTCGTTTGTGGGCAGTTCTTGACCAATGATAATATTAGCCCTTGTAGTGATTACGACCTTGTGATGGTTAATATTAAGTCTTAAAATAAAATCCCTTATTTTTTCTTTCTCTTCTTGAGAAAAAGTCTCAAAATCATCTACAACTATACAGATTCTGCCTTCATAGTTTGTAATCTTCTCTTCGTCATCAGAATTTTCACCAAAAATTATTAAGTTCAAACTTTTAATCAATTCTTCAAGTGAAGAAATATTATCTGTGATTTCTTCGATTTCCCCAGTATAGTAGTTATATCGCCTATCTTTTGCTGACAGGAAGGTGATATAATCAAATTTTTTGTATTCATCATTTGCTAAATCTTCACATATACTCTGAACAGTTGCTGTTTTTCCAACTCCACCATGTCCCCATATTGTGGCACATACAGAGGCTTTATTTTTTGTTAAAAATTTAAATATTTTCTTCTTGATACCTATGTCTATATACTTATTGTAGTTGTTTTCATAGATATTTATAATTGTTCCGTTCCCACTTTTTCTTTTAGTACTATCTTGCTCGATATCAAGTGAAATAAGTTCTTTCCAATTTTGGAAATACTTTCCACTTTTTAATAGTCTATTATACTTAACCCTGCCTAATAGTTTTTCTTGGATATTGCAAAAAGAATAAAACTCACCTTCATCTTTTAATAAGATAAACGGTGATAATCTAAAATAATCATTGATTCCAGTTGTGCCATATAAATTATCTTCCTCAAAATTGTAAATTTTCTTAGGGCAACTCCATGGGAGATAATCTGACCCATTACTCAAAAATCGTATTCCACTAAATACGTCCTTATCTTCGGAAACAACTAAAATTAAATCAACTTTTCCTGTTAGAATTGGAACATTAGAACTCTTGATTAATGAAATCAAATTATCTAAAATAGAAATTAAACTCTCTGTTTCATCACCAAATGAATACCCATGACCTATTTTCTCATTTCTTAAAGATGGATATTTATCAATAGCCTGAGAAACTTTTTTGTCTTTGAATATTTCGTTATCAACATCTAAAATTCTACAAAGTCGGACAATAGTACCAATTGAAGGATAAATAACATTCTTGCTGATTATAGCCTTATCATCAGAATCAATTTTTGAAATATTTTTATTCCATAAATAGCCTAAAATGAAGAACAGGAAAAACTCAAATCTTGCTTGATGAATTACTTTTAGTTCCTCTAATTTATTAAATGAATTTAGCAATTTGACTTTTTTGTCAATGTTCGATTGGATATAATTCATGTTTTATTTGTTTTGATTTTTCTTTTTCCTAATTGCCGAGAACGTCACGTGTATGTGGCGTGCCGACCGAATGGGAGGCATGAACATCATACACATTGTTCTGCTCTCGTTTTCTTTATTAATTTATTACTACAACGATGTTCCATTTATCAAATGTTCATATAATTTAGTCATGAAACCCTTAGTCAACATACTGTGATGGTCTCCATCTATTTTATGAACAATTGCTCCATGCTTTTCTAAGAATTCAATTTCATGTTTTGATTTTACCCCATTAGCCTCGTCCTTTGTCGCATATATAGAAATCACCTTAATTATCTTTTCAGGTTTTAGTAAGGCAGAATATTTTTTTGCCATATTAACCCTTATAATCATTTCCAAATTGTCTACAACTCTATCAAATGATTTTTTCTTCGGGTAACCTTGCGGCACCCAACCAAAAAGAGTTCTTTTAACTGGTTTTACACCATTTTCCCACCTTATGAATTCTCCTGGTTTTAATTGTTCCCAGCTACTGATGTCTTCATCTAAATCCATTCCCATAATCACTACTTTTTCTGCAAGTATTTCCTTACTGTTTAAATATTCGAGACATATGGAAGCTCCATAAGAGTGACCAATAATATATACCTTTTTCCCTTTTTCTTTCAAGTATGAAACAGTTTTGTGCAATATTTCAACACTTTGTGCATTTTCAAAAGCACTTTGTTCGTATGTTAAAGTCGGACTAGCAATGAATATATTTGGATTTAGCATAGGTGATTGTAATGGATATATTTTCAAAATATTTTGTTCATTTTCCATTAAATGTAATCCATCTTTTTCATTGATGTTTAACTCAAAATCAGGTCCACCTTGAAGGTATACAAATGCAATATCATTATCCCAATCTCCTTCTGCAATAAATAAATCACTAATCTTTTCTGGAATTTCGGTTGCCACATATTTTTTTGGTGTTAAGAAGCCTAAATGATGAAAATATTTTTTTTTACTCAAGTTAGATGATTTTGTATAATTCTCTACCGACAAATTATAATCTCCATTTTTTAAGTAAGCTTCTGCAAGGCTATCGAAAACATTTCCTGATTCGGGGAATAGAGTTGCATTAAATTCAAAAATCTTTATGGCTTCTTTTATACTCTTATAATCATAGAGCAACTTGTAACCAAGTTGATTAATTCTCACTTCATCTGTACTATAAATTGGGGATTTTTTATTAGCCTCAAACCAAATCATGGCTTCATCAACTCCTTCTCCATTTATTATTTCTTCCATTTTTTGTACAAATGAATCTTTATGATATTCAGTAGTTGATTCTTTTTCTGTGATTAAGCCTTGCTGTTTAACCCTACAAGAAAAAATAATAATTCCTAAAAATAGTAATAGAATACTTTTTGTTTTTATCATGTCTTTTTATTTAATGGAGCAGAACGTCTGGCTTATGCGATGTAGCGACCGTATGGGAGCTATAGACGCATAAGCTTTTGTTAGCTACAGAATTCTTTATTTTTTTATTCTTATTATTAGAA
>JAHDBK010000393.1 GCA_020630455.1 Saprospiraceae bacterium | reverse complement strand
AGTATTTATTGAAAGTATTATAAAAATAATGTAACAAATTTAAAATAACTTCGTTTAAATGATTGAAACAAATAGAATAATTATGGAGCCTACACATCAAATTACAAGTCATTTTTTAAAAGTAGATTTTATAATACAATTAATATTAATCATATTAATGGTATTGACGATACCTACTGTTTTTTATCCATTCTTAATAGCCATACCATTTGGAGCTTGGCAGGTAATGAGTGGTATAATAGGAGTAATATATGGAAGCAAATGGAGAAGAATGTATTTATTAATAGTAGGGTTGTATTTCAGTATTGGATATGCATTTATATCTATATTTCAATATGGAAGTATGCCTTTTGAGTCTGTTTTATATTTATTTACCTTTTTAGTGCCATTGGTATTAGGTATTACATATTTTGCAATGACATATAGAGAATATATGGCATCTAAAGAAACAAAATCAGCAACTAAAGAAAAATATGACACAGAAATATTAGACGCAGAATTTAGAGAAAAAATTTAAAAGCTGTTTAGATTATTAGACGTTATTACTTAATAATATAATAAAAACCAGAATTCATTCCAATCACCATTTGCTTTTGAGATAAAGCATAATGTCTTGAAGTAATAGAACCTAAAGTAGCAGTAGTATAGAAATTAGTGTTGAAATGTAATCTATTATTGACATTGTAATGTATACCAATTGAAGCATAAGGTAATACATTTATATTTTTGCTATATACATAGTTTTCTGATAAATCTAAATAATTTCTATTAGAATGAGCGATGATTCCCTTAACTTTAGTCCTAAGGCTTAATAAAGCACCTCCTTCTAAAGATAAAGAAATTTTGTTATTTTTATCATTTATTAAATAAGCAGCAGTTAAAGGAATACTTAAGTATTTATAACGATTAATCTGTTGTTTTGTCATAGAGAATTCATTCATCACACTTTGATTTAAATATGTATTATACTCTTCTTCTGCTTCTTGTTGATGGCTGCTTTCTTCAATATAGTTATGTCTTGTTTCTAATTCTTCAACATTAGTACTAGGGCTATTCATTTCTAGACTAAATGTTTTGTAATTAAAACATTCCTTGATATTAAGTGATGAAATTCCTGTTCTAAAAACCCATTTATTCTTTAATATAAATAAAGCATCTACACCAATTTCTGTTGCATGCATACTTTCTTCTTTATCTTCTCTCATATCAGCATAGAAAGTGATAGAGCGAAGTTTAGAATTAAATATACTATTAGAAATACCAAAACCGCCTCTAGCACCAAGAGCAAAAGACCAATTAGAATTATTGTTCTTTTTCAATTTCTTTTTATCTAGAGATAATTCTTCAATGTCTTCTTCTTTATTAATATCAATTGAAGCTAGGACTTCAGGAAGGTTGATTTCCAATTGAGCATAGGCTATATCAATATCATTCAAATGGCTAGATTCATTTTCAAAATTTAGAGCTAAGGGTTTAATGCTTGTTGGATTACTATATGAATTATATTTTTCAATATTAAATAATAAATGCCTAGAAGAAACATCATTAAAACTTAAAGCCAAAAACTGCTTGGTTTTTTTATTATTTAATAATGATTGACGACTATTTTTATAATTATATTTATTCTTATAATTAAAATTTAAATCATGATATGAAGGAAACATTACAAAGGAACTTCCTTTCTTTTGGAATAATTTATGGTGGGAAATATGGCTATGAGAAAAATAAGATATACTTACTAATGTAAATAGAACAAATAATAAAAGTAAACTGCCCTTTTTACTTTTTCTTTCAGGTAAATCGTCTTTTATGGAATTCCATAAATCCTCAGTATTCACATCTGATGGATGGTTGATTAAGTTTTTTCTGATATGCTCTTCCCAATCTCTCGTCATACTCTTATTTTCTCTTGCTGCTTTAAAAGATTTTTTAAATAATTTCGTGCTCTTAATAATTGTGATCTAGATGTACTTTCCGTAATGCCTAAAACTTGACTAATTTCTCTATGTGTCATACCATCAATGACATACATATTGAAAACCTGTTTAAATCCTTCTGGTAATAATTGAATAAGACCAATGAGTTCTTCAGCTCCAAGATAGGCATATACATCAGGCATGTTGGAAGCTGGCTCAATAATATCATCAAGTCCAGGAATTTCTCTTTTAAATGATAATTTATCAAAACTTTGCAAAGCTGTATTTACTACTATTCTTCTCAACCAAGCTTTAAAAGAACCCATTTCTCTATATTTATGGATATGTTTAAAGATTTTTATAAAAGAATCTTGTAAAATATCTTTAGCACTTTCATCATCTCTACTATACCTCCTACTGACAGTCATCAACATCGGAGAATACCTTACTACCAATTCTTTTTGGTAGACAGCTAATCCCTCTTGGCATCCTTTTATGATATCTGCCTCTGTCAAATTATTTAGTATTATGAGATGAAAAATTACATTTTACCCTATTAATTTTAATAAATTTATTAAAAAAGTAGTTTTTAATAAAATCAGATAAACTATAAATTTATAAAAAATGTTATGAATTCTGAAATTATTGTAGAGTATTTTTAAACATGCTCTAATCACAATGAAAATCAAGAGATTAAAATTTAAACATGCTCTTAATTGATTTTAGTAATACTCAAAGAATTTTATAAGGTTTATTATTTGAAATTAAAATAAAAGGAAGTCTAAAACTCCCTTTTATATACGTTCATACCGTATTGTGATTAATATAAAATTCTATTATAAAACTATATAAATTATAAAAACGCTGCATCATATTTGTAAAAATTTTAAAATAAATGTCAATTTTTAATAAAGAAAATACAAGATTCAATTACAGTTTCAAAGTAGCTCTATCCTTAATTATAATCATTTGGCTAGTACATTTAATACATATTATTTCTGGTGAGCCATTTTATCTGTATGGTATTTTACCTCAAAAAATTGAAGGGATAAAAGGTATTTTTCTTAGCCCATTTATACATAGCCAAAAAAAATGGATGCACATTATTAATAATACTCCTCCTTTGTTTTTTGGAACGCTTTTGATTTTTTATTTCTATAGAACAATAGCTTTTCCTATCTTGATATATACTTATCTATTTTCAGGAATACTTACTTGGTTTTTTGCTGGTTTTTTTCAACATGGTCAATATCAATATCATATAGGGGCTAGTGGTGTAGTATATGGATTAATTTCTTTTATTTTCTTTTCGGGTATTTTTAGAAGAAACATGCGTTCCGTTATTTTAGCTATGATTATGTTGTTAATGTATTCAGGAATGGTAGTAGGTTTATTTCCTGATGCCAACCACGAAATTTCCTGGCAAGGACATTTAATGGGAGCAATAGTAGGTGTTATTTTGGCATATCAATATCGAAATGTTTTGGAGAAAGATGAATTACAATACTTTGAAAAGATACCAGATAAAGAAGCCCTTGATGAACAGTTTTATTTACCTAATGATACTTTTGAAGCAACAAAAGAAGAAAGAAGAAAACAAAATAATTTTTGGCAACAAAACAATACTTGGGATTAAAATTTAAACATGTTCTTTTTTTTAGTTATAACAAATATTTTATATTAAATAATTATATGTGTTAATATTGTTGATAAAATATATTAAAAATAAAAAAAACAATACCTTAGCTTTACGATTTAATATTTTATGCAATGAGTTAAGAAGGTGCTCATTGTAAAAAAAATCGAGGTTTGAATCATCCGAAAGAATTTACTCTCTCGGTTCTCCTCGATGAGAATTTGCCATTTGTAATTAAACTTACAAATGGCCTTTTTATTAGAATAAGTTGATTTGATTCTTGGAAGGTTTGGGTTTTTTATCAGAAGGATGAAAATCTTGTGGCATAGATTCAGGAACCATTCTTTTTATTACTCTTAATCGGTGAGTATATTTATTTTTATCATGATTAAAAATCCCATAATGATCAATATCATCTATCCTTACTTTTCCATAAGCGTGGATAATTTTTTGATTAGGCATAATAATACCAACATGTGCAATGCGTCCTCGTTTATTTTCAAAAAATGCTAAATCTCCTGCTTGTGATTGTTCTACAAAATCTATTAATTCTCCTTGCCTGACTTGTTGGGAAGCATCTCTTAATAATGGAATTCCCATCATTTTGAAAACCATTTGAGAAAAACCAGAACAATCAATTCCAAAAGGAGAACGCCCTCCCCATAAGTATGGAGCATTCAAATATTTTCTTGCAATCTTAATTAATGAGCCTATTGATAATTTAGTTTCATTAGGATTAATCACTTGACCACTAAAAGTAAATTTTTGATGATTAAAATCAAAACACATTCCATCAA
>JAHDBK010000392.1 GCA_020630455.1 Saprospiraceae bacterium | reverse complement strand
ATTTTTTTACGGCTACAAAGTTTGAAAATGACTAAACAAAATAAAACTCGCTGTAACTACTAACATTTGATAATATTTATCAGCAATATAACAAATTTTCTTTATCTTTAGGTCTGTTGTAGCTCAAACAGTATTTTGTTTTTAACGCATTTTCTACACTTTTCCGCCTAAAATCCATAATGCACAATCTTAAAATCTAATATTTTTTCGATTATTTTAAACTGAGAATAACTGTTAAAATGTCAGACTATAATGTAGATAAACGCCTGCCTCTCCCAAATGATTAATTGTATATTCTACCTGTATCATTTTATCAATATAAATTACTAAATCAACCCCTACGCCAAAACCATATAAAAATTCATTTGATAAAGGATTTTCTTTATAATAATAAGGTTCATTGACATAAGCAACATCTGAATTAATACTTAAATATAGACGAATCGGCATAATTTTAAAAGCAGAAAGAGGCATGGCTTTTTTCCAATCGATTGTCTTGTTCAATAGTTCATAATGGATAGATGTTTTATTATAGACATAATCCAGACCATCAATTACATAGTATTCATAACCTCTTACATAATCATTAAAATAACCAAGGGCTTTATTGTTATAATAAGGCATTTGTTGGCGAATAGCTTGGGTTTGGGCTTTTGTATTTAATGATAAAATATACTTTTTCTTTTTGCCTAATGGAATATATTGGGCATACTGAGCCGAAAAAATAAGGGCATTTCTATCTTTAAAAATTCCAAAGCCCTCTTTATTTACTGTACCATTCAAATAAAATCCCTTGGTAGGCATTACCCTCATATTTCTTTTATCCAAAGTATAGCTGTATTCCAAGGAGAAAAAACGTTGTTTTTTCCTATTATTCATAAAAAAATCAGGATTCAATTGATACAAAGTATCTTGTATCACTCTATGATAATAATTACTTTCTATTTGGTGCTTTTCATAGAGATGAGGCTTGTAAGTAAGTCCTCCTCCATAACGATAGCGTTTAAACAAAAATTGGTTATCATCCCTATAAAAAACCAAATCATTTTCGGTAGTGGTATAAGGCACTTCTTTATTTCTAGTAAATAAAAAATTGGTATTTAATCCGATGGTCTGATTTTTATTAATATAAGGAATAGCATACTCCAATTCAAATTTTTGGGTAAAACCCAATTGGAATACCGACTTCAAATAATCTTGTCGTCCACTTACATTGGCATAATACAAATTAACACCATAATTAACTCTTTTTAGAGAGCGATTAAATTGTGTCCACCAAACATTAAAATTTCTATCGGCTAATTCAAAAATAGGTATTGGGTATATATACCAAGCCTCTCTTACATCAATAAGAATAGTAACATGATAATTATCAAAATTCCATTCCTTTACATTCAAATCTACTTCATAAAAAAGCCCTGTATTGAGTAATAGCGTTTGGTTTTTACCAAAGCGAAGAGGTAATACATCAAGAGATATGGTATCCCCAATTTGCATATCCATCTCTCTTATAATAATAGATTCTTTGGTTTTTTTATTACCATTAATTTCAAAACCATCTATAATTACATAATTATTCTCTTGAGCAAGTAATATATTAATTGCAAAAAGACAAAAGCTAATAAGCGTTATTATTATTTTATCAAGCAAATTATAAAGAGATTTTTTTATTATTTTATTAATCTACTAAACCTAAGCCTTCTTTGTATAATTGGTAATTTTCATCATCAAAACAAACAAAAATGATTTTTTCTAGTCCGATTTTATTATAATTCTTAACCGTATCGATTGCTATTTCCGCTGCTCGTTTTTTAGGAAAACGATAAATACCTGTACTTATATTGGGAAAAGCAATACTTTTTAATTCATTTTCTATGGCTAAATTCAAAGAATTAATATAGCAATTTTGTAGTTTTTCTTCTTCTTGAGATTGACCATTATTCCAACGAGGACCAACCGTGTGAATTACTTTTTGAGCAGGTAATTTCCCTGCTGTTGTAATTACTGCTTCGCCCACTTTACAACCTCCCTGTCTATTTCTTATTTTTTTACAGTCTTCTAATATCTCACTTCCTCCTGCTCTATGGATTGCTCCATCAACTCCACCACCACCTAACAAAGACGTATTTGCTGCATTCACGATTGCATCAACTTCTACTTTTGTTATGTCTCCTTTTATCAATTCAACATTCATATATAAAGAGATTTTTTTATTATTAATACAATTATTCTATTTTTTCTAATATCTTGAATGTATAATCGTACTCATTTTTTTCATCTGCTTGATGAGGGTCATTGACAACGACTTTCCATTCTGTCTCATCTATATTTGGAAAATAGGTATCTCCTTCTATATCTGCATCGACTTCTGTTAGATAAAGTCTGTCCCAATAAGGCATAGTTGCTTTATATATTTCTGCCCCTCCTATGATAAATACTTCTTCTTCACCATTATCGTGTGCTTTTTCCAATGCTTCTTCTACAGAATGACAAATAATACAAGAACTCGCCGTATAATACATTTGTCTAGTAATGACCACATTTGTTCGTTTTGGCAATGGACGACCGATAGATTCAAACGTTTTACGTCCCATTATAATATGATGATTGAGCGTAGTCGCTTTAAAATATTTTAAATCCGCTGGCAAATACCATGGGATATCTCCATCTTTTCCCATTACATTGTTTTTGGCTACTGCCACTATTGCATTAACTATCATTGATACTTTTATATTTTAATAGATAACAAAGGTCGATAAATTTGCTTAAAAAATAGAATAGTATGGTCTTTTTAAGATTATTATTTTATTTTAAAATAAGTAATAATAAAGAAAATTTGTTATTTTTCAATCAATTTAGAACTCATATTATTATAAATTATCTCAGCTACTTTCTCTGCTCCTTTATTCGTAAAATGAACACAATCATAATAATAAACAGTTGATTTTGGCATTTCTAATGCTAAATCAATTAATAGAATATTGTAATTGTATGCTATTTTTCTAGTAATATCATTGTATTTTTCTAATAGGATGAAATAGGCTTTACCTCCTAAATCATCACACAATTGTACGCTTTCTAAATCTATTCCACTTATTGAATCTATGCCTTCCCCTACTATTGTTGGTTGCGTAATTAACACGGGTTCTATTCCATTATTTTTACAAGTTTTCACTAATTGATTAACTCTGTTTTCGAAAGCATTAATTGTTGTTTTATGCTTTTGTATTTTTTGATTTATTTTATAATAATTAATAGAATCCAAATTGCTTAATTCACTAAATACAATGTTTTCATGGGAAAGATTTTGATTTCTTGCAGCAATATTTCTTTTTATATTTTGAATGATGCTTACTATTTCACTATTCTTCTTGACAAATCCTTTAAATCCTTTATTATTGTTAATACTTCTTTTATCATAAACCGTTAAATCCCTTCGTCCTACATCATTTCTACCAATTAAGAAAAGAATATAATTAGGCTTCAATTTTAATAAATAATCTTCCAATAAGATTTGATGTCCAAAAGTAGAATGACCATCTAAACCTGCATTATTAACCCAAACACTATCCAACTCATTTTGGAGTTTATCATTCATTAGCGTCACCCAATCTTTGCCGTCTGAGATATAATAACACTCTGTTGTACTACCTCCTACTGCGATTATAGTTGTATAGTTTTCCATTTGTCGAGGTGCTTCCTCTCCTCTAAATCCCAATGAGTTCTTACTATGGTGTATAATGGAGTCTAAACCTTGAATTTTAGGATTTTTATAAACCCTATTAAAATTAATAGGCAATATTATTTTATCTCCTTTTTGTCTAAAAGCAAAAGGATTATAAATATGTAAAAAAATTTCAAGTATTAAAATTGAAAAAACAACACCGATTAGTAATGCCAATATGTTTTTAAGTCTATTATGCATTATTTTTTAAATATAAAATTAAAAAGAGCCTGTTTCAACAAACTGAACAAGCTCTTTTTTATATCTTTTTCAAATATTATATTACACCAATTCAATATTCATAATTTCAAAGTCCATTACTCCACCTGGAGTAGTGATATTGGCAATTTCTCCTATTTTCTTCCCTAAAAGGCCTTGTCCAATAGGAGAGGTAACTGAAATTTTCTTTTCTTTCAAATTAGCTTCTGTTTCAGAAACTAATTGGTATTTCATTTCTCTATTATTTTTTACATTTTTAATAGTAACTGTAGTGAATACTACAACTTTAGAAGTATCTAATTCGCTTTGGTCTAATACTCTAGCATTTGCTAGAACTGTTTCCATTTCACTAATTTTTAACTCTAGTAATCCTTGTGCATCTTTAGCAGCATCATATTCTGCATTTTCAGAAAGGTCTCCTTTTTCTCTTGCTTCAGCA
>JAHDBK010000391.1 GCA_020630455.1 Saprospiraceae bacterium | reverse complement strand
AAGGCTTTCCATTTTCACTTGTACCCCAGTACACAGGTTCGGTCGAAGAAAATTAAAACGTCGCTCAACATTGTACACAACTCAATGGCATTATCTTTAGCTGTAGTTTTCTTTTTCGGGCGAAAAAAGGTAATTTTAACTGTACTTTTTCAGGTACGACTTCCTCGGTGGATTATGCCATTTGGTTGTGTACAGCCGTTCTACGACATACTGAATCACAAAAGATATGTTTAATAAAATTTTTAAGAAAAAGAAGAAAAGATATAATGGAATCTATAGTGAATTGCTCTCAAATGGATTCACAATATTTAAATCTGAAAACGAGAAATGGGGAGTTTTAGATAAGGAATTAAAAATCTTGATTCCAGCTCAATATGAAAGTATAAAATTTGAACCATTAAAGAATTGGTTTTTGGGAGTGAATTTTTATAAGGATTTAGAGAATAAGAATTGGTCATATTTCTTTCACACATTAGATGGTAAATTATTCTCGAAACTTGAGGATTATGAAAAAATAAATATAGATGCTTATGGAAATATTATAATTGCAAATAGAGAAGGAAAAGGGGTTTTAGATGATAAATTGAATCAAATTTTCCCACCAAAATATAAGGATTTCTCCTCAATTGATAGTAGCTTATTTAAAGCGAAGAAAGATATAAAATTCGGAATAATAGGAAAAGAAAAAAGAATTGTTTATGATTTTACAATTTCCAAAATATACGGTAACTTTAAAAATGGATTTTTAATAATAGAAGAAGAACAATCGTTTTTTCAAATAGATAAAAATGGCAAAAAGATAAAATCATTTGAATATACCCATCTATTTTATGCCAGAAGTAATACTTACAAAGCTCCAAATAAAGAGGATAGAAATAAGTTTAAAGCGGTAATTGGAGGAGTTAAAATCAATGAGGGAATTGAAATAGATGAAATGTTTAATTATAGAGGAAAGTGGGGAATAATAGATATTGGAGGGGAAGAAATAATTAAGCCTAGTTATGATTATATTGATTTTTTGAGGGATTTTAATTATTATAAAATTGGACTTGGTCAAATAAAATTTGAATGTTCCAGCGAAGGAAAGTGGATAGCTAAAGGTGGAAAATGGGGAATAATTGATGATAAAAATGAAACCATAATACCTGCAAAGTTTGATTGGGTAGAAGAAATTGAAAAAGATTTATTTGCAGTAAATATGGACGGGACAGTATATTTTAATGATGAACCACAAGAAAATTACTGGACGGTAAAAGGAGGGAAATGGGGCGTTTTAAAAAGAGGAAATAAACAAATTGTACCAATTGAATATGATAATATAATGCTAAGCTGGTTTAAAGTAAAAGATTATATATTTGTGCAGAAGAATTCTCCTAAATTTAATGGACAGTTAGAATATGATGTGTTTGATTTTGATGGCAATAAGATAGAAAGAGATAAACCTAATTACAAAAACTATATGAAATCATAAAGATGACATCGTAGAACACTGTACAAACCAGTCATGCTCCCATACGGTCGCACGCTGTTTGTACTCCCGTTCCGCACAAGCAGAAAAAAGAAGCCCAATTTTGTTAAATTTGCATAATGAAGATTTACGAACAAGTAATATGGCAAAAAAAAATCAATCAAAAAGGTTAACAAACCAACATAAAAAGTCTAAAGGTGTAGTTGGCATATTTGGCGATAAAGCTAAATTGCACGACTTAACTGTTGGAGAAATATCAAAACTTGTTATTGAACAACTTGAAAAAGACTTTCCACAATTATCTTTTCGATATAGAAGAAATATAAAAAAAGAAGATATCAACGATGCTTTAAAAAAAATTGACCCAGAATTAGGACAAACTCTTTTTGTATCAAATTCAAGTATCAAGCCTGATGGTGGAATAATTGAGGTAAAGGACGATGACGATAATTGGAGAATTGTTTTAGTATCCGAAGCCAAACATCAAGGAAAAGATATTGAAAATATCAAAAAAGGTAAATTGGTAGGAAAGAAGAATAATCAAGATTTGATGGCTGCTGGCAATGCAATAGAAAGGTCACATAAAAATATTTCAGAAGTGGCTAACTTTATGCTATCAGAGTCTCATTTTCCTTATGTCCTATTTCTTGAGGGTTCGAATTTTTTAACAGAAACTATTTCAGTCAAAAGACCAGATGGCAGAGTTGTAAAACTTGAATACAATTCAGGAATGTTAAACCGCTTAGACAGATTGACCTCTGCAAATTATGGAATGCCAATAAATACCGATTTATGCAAGAATAAATTTGTCAAACATAAAGACAAGACAATTATGCTTCAAGCAGCTTCTATTTACACTCAGGGAAATGGCGAAAAATGGGATAAGACTGAAATGTTCGACATTATGGTTGCTATTTCAAAAACCTCTCTTAAAGTGTTAGGAAGTGATATTTTCAATCAGATAACCAAAGCAAAATAATATCAGTTTTCTTTTAAAACAAAAAAAAGTAAACTATGGCGAGAAAAGCAACTAATAAATTACTACAAAAGGCTAAAAAGTCAAAAAGTGATGAATTTTACACGCAACTTTCAGACATTGAAAGTGAATTGAAGCATTACAAGAATCAATTCAAAGGTAAAATAGTTTATTGTAATTGTGATGACCCTAGAGTAAGTAATTTTTTCAAATATTTTTCGGCAAACTTTGAACAATTAGGGCTAAAAAAATTAATATCTTCCTGTTATAGAAGACAAGAAATAGATTTATTCAATCGCGAAAAAACTGAAAGTGGATTTTACTTTGAATATGAAGGTAAGCAAATAGATAAAGGCGAATCCAAAAAAGATGAAATTGAAGTTATCCATTTTAAAGGAGATGGAGATTTTAGAAGTAAAGAGAGTATCAAACTTTTAAAAGAGTCAGACATAGTTGTTACTAATCCACCTTTCTCACTATTTCGAGAATATGTAGCTCAATTAATAAAATACGATAAAAAATTTTTAATAATTGGGAATATAAATGCTATCACATATAAGGAAATATTTAAACTAATAAAAGAAAACAAAGCATGGTTAGGAATTAATTTAGGAAGAGGAATTTCAGGCTTCATAGTTCCTAAACATTATGAACTTTATGGTACAGAGGCAAGAATTGATGAATCTGGCAATAGAATAATATCTCCGAATAATTGTCTATGGTTAACAAATTTAGAAACACCTATACGAAACGAAGATATAACTTTGTCAAAAATATATTACGGGAATGAAAGTAAATATCCTAATTATGATAACTATGACGGTATTAACGTAAACAAAACAAAAGATATACCTAAAGACTATGAAGGCTTTATGGGAGTTCCAATAACTTTTTTACACAAATTCAATCCAAATCAATTTGAAATAATAAAATTCAGAAAAGGAAATGATGAAAAGGATTTGTCAATAAATGGGAAATGTCCATACTTCAGAATCCTAATCAAAAACAGAAGATTACAGAAAAGTCAATTAATAGAAACAGAAAAAATTGAAAGATTATAAGCCTGTGCGGAACAATGTACAAAACAGTCATGCTCCCATTCGGTCGCCCGCTGTTTGTACCGCCGTTCTACACAAGCGATAAAAAAAGTTGACATAACTACCAAAAATTGGTATATTTGAGAAAAAATAGAAATATGCCAAAAAATACATCAATCTCATTAGGAAATCATTTTGAAGAATTTATCACAAAGATAATAGGAACAGGCCGTTTCAATTCAGCAAGTGAAGTAATACGAGCTGGTTTAAGATTATTGGAAGAAGAAGAAAATAAAGAAAAGTTGCTCCGAAATGCTTTAATAGAAGGAGAAAATAGTGGAATGACTGATTTTAATCCTGAAATTTTATTAAAGGAATTGCACCAAAAGAATAACATATGATGCAAATAAAAATCAGTAAAAAAGCAAAAAATGATTTAACTAATATTTGGGAATACACATTTAAAAAATGGTCTTTACAACAAGCAGATAAATACTATGACATCTTGGTTGAAGGCATAAATACGATTTCAAGAGAGCCAAATATTGGAAAGAATTATGAAAAGATAAGAAATGGTTATCAAGGCTTTCAAGTTAAATCACACATAATATTTTATCGAGTTCCAGATGAAAACAATATTGAAATAATAAGGGTTTTGCATGAAAGAATGGATATCAAAAATAGATTAAAAGGATAAAGTCATTCGTAAAAATATAGAACTAAAAGCCTGTGTAGAACATCGTGTACAAGGCGATGTCGCATTTTTGCTAACGTTTTCTATTTCGAGTGAAAAGGCAATTTTAGCTGTACTTTTTCACTTTTGATGGCATTGATAAATGCGACCTCTCATGTACACAACCGTTCGATACAATTCACCAAAAATGAAATTCATTATTTTCCATATACTAA
>JAHDBK010000390.1 GCA_020630455.1 Saprospiraceae bacterium | reverse complement strand
TCTTATATTAATTTTCTATTTTTACGTTCCTTATACAAAAAGAAATGAAATTAGAAGCAAAAAATATAGTTAAAACCTATGGGAAAAGAACCGTTGTGAACGGTGTTTCTCTTGAAGTTAACTTGGGAGAAATAGTTGGTTTATTAGGTCCTAATGGTGCTGGTAAAACGACTTCTTTTTATATGGTAGTAGGTTTTGTAAAACCCAATAATGGAAAAGTCTTTTTGAATGGAAATGAGATTACTCAAATGCCAATGTATAAAAGGGCAAGAATGGGTATTGGTTATTTACCTCAAGAACCCTCTGTTTTTAGAAAATTAAGTGTAGAAGACAACATCATGGGCGTCTTGGAAATGACGAAACTTTCCAAAAAAGAAAGAGAACAAAAAATGGAATCTTTAATCGAAGAATTTAGATTAGGGCATGTAAGAACAGGTAAAGGAGATACCTTGTCTGGTGGAGAAAGAAGAAGAACCGAAATCGCTAGAGCATTAGCAACTGACCCTCAATTCATTCTTTTAGATGAACCTTTTGCAGGAATTGACCCAATTGCAGTTGAAGATATTCAATATATTGTTTCAAAACTCAAGCAAAAGAATATCGGAATTTTAATTACGGATCATAATGTACAACAAACATTATCTATTACTGACAGAGCTTATGTGATGTTTGAAGGAAAGATTTTAATGCAAGGTACCGCTGAAGAATTAGCAGAAGATGAACATGTTAGAAAGGTTTATTTAGGTAAAAACTTTGAATTAAAAAGAAATTTTATCGAAGACCGAAAAGATGATTAATTATTGATATGCCAATTAGAGAAATATTTCCTACAAAAGGAGAAAAATATCAAGACGGAGAAAGCGATGGAATCCGTTACACTTTAATTTTTGGAGGGGCTTCACTCAAAGAAAGTTACAAAATGATTAAAGCTTTTCTTAATGAAGAAGGATTTGGAGATATTCCCTTGCCTCATTCTATTGAAGATTTACAATTGTTTAGACATCCTAAAAATACTAAAGGTCAAATCGTCCTTTTTGAAGATAATGGCTATTGTCATAATCCTATTAAAATTCTATTTCCATTAGATAGAAGGAAAAAAAATATTTTGTATCTCATTATTTATAATGAGGAAATAGAACAACATTTATTGAGATTTCATGGTAAATTGAATGAATAAAAAATATATACAATAAATAAAATGAAAATTACAATTATTGGGGCAGGAAATGTAGGCTTTCATTTAAGCCAAAGATTAGTAGAAGTAGGCCATCAAGTTCATCAAATTTTTAGCAGAAAAACCAACAAAGTCCTAAGGATTGCTAGGATTGTCAACGCTATACCTATTGATAATATCGCTTCTTTAAATCAAATATCAGATTTGTATATCATAGCCGTAAAAGATGATGCAATTGAATCTGTTGCTGAAAAAATGGCGAAGCAAATTTCTAAGTATTCTAGAGTCGTTCACACCTCTGGTTCTGTTTCTAGCGAAGTTTTGGCACCTTATTTTAGTCAATATGGCGTTTTTTATCCTTTACAAACTTTTTCAGTCAACCAAATGGCTGATTTTAGTAATATTCCAATGCTTATAGATGCCTCAACAGATAAAATGAAGGAAGAAATGCTTGAATTAGCTCAAACTATTAGTCCAAAATGCTACCTCATTAATGATGAGCAAAGGGCTAAAATCCACGTAGGAGCTGTAATGGTCAATAATTTCACTAATCATCTTTATGCAATGGTCGAAGACATGATGCAAAAAGAAGAACTCCCAATGGAAGTCCTCGTACCTCTAATTTTAGAAGGAGCAAAAAAAGTGGCTCATTTTCCTGCAAAAGAGATACAAACAGGTCCCGCAAAACGAAATGATACAGATACGATTGATAAACATCGCTTATTCCTAGAAAAATACCCTAATTATAAAAAAGTATATGAAGTTTTGAATAATAGTATTTTGGAAATGTATAAAAATAAAAATTGATGTTTTCTGACATTGATATTGCACAGATATACCCTTTCGAACTATTTATTATTATTTCATTGATTGGAATTACTGCCAAAGTATTTAAAATAGATAATTCAAGGTTAGCAAAGATAACATCAGCTAATAATTATGCAATTATTTTGGGCGCTTTGAGTTTTTGGTTTTTGGATTTTGATGGATTTTTATTTGCTTACAATATAGAAATGTTTGCTTTTTATAAAAGACAAGGTATGTTATTTTATATTATATTGCAAATTATAATTGCATACATTTTACCATTGTGTTTCTTATTGTTTTTAAAAAAATCATTTAGATGTAAAATCTATATACAATGTTTTTTATTGCTTATTGCTTTACTTTTACATTATGAAATATTCATATTACAATTCTTAGCTAATTTTATTGAGCTTCCTTTATTTAATGAATTTGAATTTAGTATTTTTTTAATCTATGCTAGTCCTCTAGAATTTATAATAGGATTATCTCTCTTATTTGTATTTTATTATTTAATAAATAAAAATATTTTGCCCTCTTGTAATATTATTGAAAATAAAAAAATAGATGAAAAAATATTAGATGATGAATTTCATAATTCCAAGTAATAATAAAGAGTTTTTTTTATTATTTTTATTGAAATAATTTTATTAAAAATTCCATTAACAAATTTATATTAAAATTGTGTCTTATGCATAATGTGATGCGTCCTATAAATAGTATATTAGCAAAGTTTTTAAAATTAAAATATTAATCAATGGCAATTAGAATTAGAAGAGACGAAAATTATAATGATAATAATAAACCCAATAGACCTACTCCTCCTCGTCCAGGTGGCGGAGGCGGTGGTGGTGGAATGGGTATGATTACCATGCTTCTTCCTATGTTACTAAGAATGTTTGGTAAAAATCCCAAAATGTTGGGGATTATAATCTTGGCAGGTGCTGCATATTATTTTATGGGAGGAGGCTGTAATGGTCTTTTAGGCCCAACAGATAATGATGAAAACATAGTGAGCCCATTTTCTACAGGGATGGAACACGACCCAGTAAGATATGGCAATACTTCCGTTTATGAACCATTGGCGGATAATAGAAAGAATCCATTACCAGAGTCAGTTTCTCTTTTAGAATATACACCAACTCGTTTGAATCAAGGAAGACAAGGCTCATGTGTTGGATGGTCAACTGCTTACGGAGCAAGAACTATTTTACATGCACGTCAAACAGGACAAGACCCGAATAGTGTAGAATTTAGTCCTTCTTATGTCTATAATCAAATTGCTTTAACGGGTTGTCAAGGTACCTATTTACCAGAAGCCTTAAAGTTAATGAAAGAAAGAGGTTCTTTGCCTTTTGAATATTTCCCTTATGATGAATCTTCTTGCTCTAAGCAACCTTCTTCTAGAGAACTACAAGCAGCCCAACAGTTTAGAATACGCGATTTTCAAAGATTAACTAAGGGACGCAGTAGCAGCCAAGTACCAGATATGTTGGCAATGAAGCAAAATCTAGCAGCAGGAGCTCCAGTAGTTATCGGTATGATGGTCGGAGGTTCGTTTATGCGTGCTATGGAAGGCAGAGAATTGTGGCAGCCTAGTGCTAGTGATTATCAAATGAGAGGCTTTGGTGGTCATGCAATGTGTGTTATTGGTTATGATGATTATAAAGCAGGTGGTGCTTTTGAAATAATGAACTCATGGGGAGAAAATTGGGGTAAAAATGGAGTAGCTTGGGTTACTTATGAAGATTTTGCTCATTTTACTAAAGAAGCTTACGGATTATACCCAATGGGAAGTGCTGAGCAAGAATCAGATGTCTTTGCAGTAGAATTTGGTTTAGTCAAAAATGATGGTAAAGTCAATGTCGCTTTCAAATCTTTAGGAAATAATACTTTCCGTACAGTTACACCAATGAAAAAAGATGAAAACTTCAAAATAGAAGTCAGAAATAGTATTAATTGTTATATCTATGTATTCAGCCAAGAGTCAAATGGTAAGATGTTTACCTTATTCCCTTACGATGCTAAACACTCTCCTTATTGTGGAATCAAAGGGACAAGGCTTTTCCCTAAAGATGCTAACTTATACCCTGATACTGAAGGTAATTTGGATTATATGGGCGTAGTTATATCTAAAGAACCAATTGATTATGTGATGGCAGAGAAAGCATTTAATCAAACGAATGGTTCTATGGGAGATAGAATGAAGCAAGTGTTAGGTAGTCAATTACTTGATGGAGTACAGTTTAGAGCAGATAAGACCATCCAATTGGCAACAGAAGCTAAAGGCAAAAATGCAGTTTATGTTGTCATGGAAATCGAAAAGCAATAATCGAAATATTTTATTCTTTAATAAAAGAAATTATTTAATAATAATTTTTAAAACCAAGTAAATATAAAGAATATTCTTTATATTTACTTGGTTTAAAAATTAAT
>JAHDBK010000389.1:1604-4443 GCA_020630455.1 Saprospiraceae bacterium | reverse complement strand
TTTTTAAGCAAGTAAATATGAAATTACCTACACCGGTTCCTGTTAAGGAAATTGCAATGAAAATTGGTGCTGAAATTATCGGCGACCCCAATAGAATGGTAACAGGTTTGAATGAAATTCATAAAGTAGAAAAAGGCGATTTAACATTTGTGGATAAAGAAAAATATTTTGACGCATCTCTTAACTCAGCAGCTACTTTTGTAATCATGAATAGAAGATTGCAATGCCCAGAAGGTAAAACACTATTATACTGCGAAGAACCTTTTGAAGCGTATAACCAATTAGTTAAAGAACAAAGACCTTTTGTTCCCTTAACTTCAAATATTAGCGATACAGCAGAAATTCATCCTAGTGTAATTATTGAACCTAATGTAGTAATCGGTCATCATGTAAAAATAGGAGAAGGGTCTATTATTCAAGCCAATACAACAATAGTAGGAAATACGATAATTGGAAAGAATGTCAACATTCATCCAAATTCTGTTATTGCTTCAGATGCTTTTTATTACAAAAGATATGAAACACATCATGAAAAATGGCATTCGGGAGGTAGAGTAATTATCGAAGATAATGTTGAAATAGGAGCTTGTTGTACTATTAACATCGGAGTTTCTGGAGATACTTTTATAGGAGAAGGGACTAAATTCGATAGTCAAATTCATATCGGCCATGGTGCTGTAGTTGGTAAAAATTGTTTGTTTGCTGCTCAAGTAGGCATAGGTGGAAAAGCCATTATAGAAGAAGGCGTTTGTTTATATGGACAAGTGGGTGTTGCTCAAAATATTACCATTGGAGCAAAGGCAGTAGTATTGGCTCAATCGGGTGTTTCTAAAAATTTGGATGGAGACAAAACCTATTTTGGTTCTCCAGCTCAAGAAGTTAGAGAAACATATAAACAATTGGCTTTATTGCGTCAATTACCTGAATTGGCAAAAGCTTTGAGAGCCTTAGAAGATTTTCAAAAAAATAATAAAACGCAACCTTAAGATATATTAGCAAACCAAAACCCTTAAAAAATAAAGAAATTTCTTTATTTTCCTTTAATCAAAGTTTAGAAATTTAAATTCATTGATTTGGATTTTATTAGATTCATCATATTATTAATGCTATTTTTAGTATTAAACCCTAGCATAGAAGCTCAAAGCTTTTACCACAAAATCTATAATGCTGAACAAGGATTTACTGCTAACCAAGTATACACTATTGTACAAGATGATTTTGATAAACTATGGATAGGAACGGAAAAAGGTCTTTTTAGTTTTGATGGTACCCGATTTAAAAAGTATACATCTGATGAGATGACCGACATTGAAGTAATTCATGTTTATAATATCCAAGGATTGATTTGGTTTGTTACCCTAGACAACAAAGTTTTTAAAATCATTAATGATAAAATTGTAGAATACAACCCTAATGGAATATTAAATGGTAAAGAAATCTTCAAACTCCTTTATCATAAAGAAGTTATGTGGTTTTATGGAAATCAAGGAATTTACAAATTAAACAATGCAGATACCTTAGAAAGTATTAAGGTTTTAGGAACTAATAAAAATCATTGTAATTTTTTACATATTTACAATGACAATGTATACCTTTTAAGTAGTGCGGGGGAACACATTTATAATGAAAAAACTAATGTATTTGAATATAAATTAAGACATAAAAATATATTTGCAAATACTATATTAGCCCAATATCAAAACTATGAAAATAATGGAATTTATATGGTTGAAGATTCATCCTCTGACCCTATTTCAACAATAAAAATAAAAAAACCGTTACAAGAAGCTCAAGCCCTAAAAACTGATATTAACATTTATGATATCAAGAAATTATTAAAACAAACACAAACTAAAATTATCATAGATAATAAACTTCAAGAATTTAGTAAAAAGTTAGCCAACAAAATTAAAGTAAAATTAATCAATACTATTTATGTAGATAAAAACGAAAACATCTGGATTGGAAGTAATGGCCAAGGATTATTATTTTTCCCTAGTGAAGCAGTTATTATTAGCAATAAAAACAATAACAGCAATCTAAAAAACGAATACATTTACTGCATGACATCTTTACAAGAAGATAATTCTTTATTTTTTTGCACGGAAGGTGGAGATATCTATAAAATGCAAAACGATTCCATAAGACTTATTCAAAATGTAAATACTATAAAGGAAATCTATGATATTCAAGCTCACAAGGATAATATTTATGTAAACGGAGAACATTTTAATATCATTTCAAAAAAAGACCATCACTCAACAAAGGTTGAATTCCTACAAAATATTAAAGCCCTTCATTATGTTAATGAGGACACGATATATTGTTCTTCAAGAATACATTTTTACAATGTTAATTTAAATAAAAATTCACGTGAAGCTACTTCAACTACAGGATGTTATAATATAAAAGAGATGAATGGAGACATTTGGCTAGGCACCACTAATGGACTCTTAAAAAAGCGAAAAAACAATCCCATTATAACTACAAAAACTATTAATAGACAAAAAGACACTATAAAACTAGAAACCAACATAACCTATATTCCAACCTTCGCTAGTTTGTCCTCAAATAAATACCCACAATTCTTAACAAAAAGAGAATACGAACATGACCTATTTACAAGAATAAACAATAAAGACTTTCACAATATTAGTATTAATAATTTATTAGTCCTGCCCAATCATAAATTAGGCATTAGTACAAAGAAAAAAGGACTTTATATTTTTGACACCAAAAGCTACAAATACACTAACTACAATGTATCCAATGGATTGTGTTCTAATTATTGTAAAAACATAACATACAATGAAAAAACTAATGAAATTTATATTTCAAC
>JAHDBK010000389.1:0-1504 GCA_020630455.1 Saprospiraceae bacterium | reverse complement strand
TGCTTTCTCTGATTTTTGCAGGTATCATTTATACTTCATTTTATTTAAGATTTAAATATTTGGAAGCAAGAGCTAATGAAAAGGAATTAATTAATCAAAAAATTGCTCGATTAGAATTAAGTGCTTTACAGTCTCAAATGAATCCACATTTCATTTTTAATGCACTCAATTCTATACAAGCGTATGTATTAAATAATGAAACTCAAAAGGCCGAAAAATACATTCAACTCTTTTCTAAGCTAATTCGAAAATTTTTAGACTTCTCTAGAAAAAAGTTTATTTCAATAGATGAAGAAATAAATATATTGGAACTATATACCTCAATTGAAATGATGCGCTTCAACAATCGCTTTATCACAGAAATCCACTGCGATAAAAAAATAAGTAAAGATTTAGAAATTCCTTCCCTATTAATTCAACCTTTTGTTGAAAATGCGATTAAACATGGCTTATCCAAGAAAAAAGAAGGTGGATTATTAAAAATTTCTTTTGATAATTACGATGATACCATTACTTGTACTATTTTTGACAATGGAATTGGTAGAAAAAACGCCTCTACCCAAAACCAACAAAGCAATTCTAAAAAACATCAGTCCCTTGGAACTGAATTAATTAAAGAAAGAATTAATACATTAAACACACTTTACAAAACTCCTATCGAATTAGAAATTATTGATTTATTAAATCCTTCTGGTACGAAGGTTATTATCAAAATACCTAAGCAAGTATGATAAATGCTATTATAGTTGATGATGAAATAAATTGTGTCGATGTATTAAGAGTCATGCTTAATACGAGTTGCCCTTATGTAAAAATAATAGGCACTGCACACGATGTTGATGAAGCTTATGAGTTGATTTCCACAAAAAAACCAGATTTGGTTTATTTAGATATTGAACTCATTTCAGGAACCGCATTTGATTTATTGCAAAAATTTAAAGAAATCACTTTTGATATCATATTTACAACAGCCTATAATCACTATGCTCTAAAAGCAATTAAATTCAACTGCTTACAATATATATTAAAACCTATTGATAGAGAAGAATTAGTTGAAGCAACAAAAAGGTATAAAGATAAAAGCACTAGTAATTTCGATAAAGAAATCAATTCTCTTTTTGAAAATTTCATGAAATCTCAATCCACCTCATCTACTCGAATAGCATTACCTACTATTGATGGTTTTGAATTTATAGAAATCAATGAAATCACTAAATTAGAAGCAGATGGTGTTTATACTTGGATTTATATTATAGGAAAGGAAAAACCCATTATCTGTACCAAAATTTTAAAACACTTTGATGAACTTCTTTCCGATTTACAATTTGTTAGAGTACACCGTAAGTACATCATTAATATTAATCATATCAAAAAATATTATAAAGGCGATGGCGGTTATGTCGTTTTAGAAGATGGAAACAAAGTAGAAATCTCTAGACGAAGAAAAGATGATTTTCTAAATAGCCTGAACAAACTATAAACCTTATATTTAGTCAAAGACTCC
>JAHDBK010000388.1 GCA_020630455.1 Saprospiraceae bacterium | reverse complement strand
CAGTGATGATAAGACTACGCTGGGTTAGTACTATACGCATCCGTATCGGATAATTCATTACAACTTTACCACAATTGACTTTATCAAATCTTTACAGAATGCTAAGGTGTATTTTTCAATGTGGATTGGTATTATTTTTATTATTATATATAAAATAATAAATGATTACTTAAAAAAACTACCTCAACAAAGTCAAATCCCCTGAATAAGTTTCTATAGTTCCATCAATAAACTCAACCGTTGTCAAATAAACATAGACTGCTGGAGGTGCTTTATCTCCTTGAAACAAGCCATTCCAACCTAATTCTGGCTGATTAGGAGCAAAGTTTTTATTTTGAAATACCATATTCCCCCATCTATCATAAATTTCCAAACTTTGTACTTCTTGTAAATATCCTTCGCCTGAATAGATAGTAAATGCTTCATTAAAGCCATCATTATTAGGGGAAAAAGCATTAGGAATATAAACATTAGGCAAAGCCACTCTAACAACTCCTTCAGTTGTTGCAGTACATTCATTTTCATGTTCAGTTATAGTCAGTTCTACTATTGTATTATCAATGGGAGCCAACATTACCGTTATTGCGGTATCTAAACCACCTAAATATTCATTTGACCAAACTGGCCAATATGTAGGTGTTGCATTAGTATAATAGGACAAAGTCACTTCCTGTCCTAAATTGATTAAAGTATCAGAAGGTACAATTACAACGAATAAAGAATCTGGATTCTCTACCTCAACACTTTCTTGAATGATACAGCCATTTGCATCTTCAAAATAATAAGTATAAACGCCTGGTTCTTGAAGATGAATTTCATAAGGAAAAGAATCTAAATAGCTAAAGTTTTCATTATTATATGAATAAATATAAGGAGTAGTTCCTCCTTCCATATAATCAATATAAATAATTCCATCTTCATAATTATAACAAGAAACGGGGTCGGAACTCATTCCAACACTAAGGCTATCTGGTTGTTCCATATAATAAGAAATGGTATCAGTACACATTTCTGCATCTGTCACAGCTACACTAATCCATCCTTCTCCTATATTAGTCAATACTACACTGTCTTGATTTGGGTCTGCATCCCAAACATATTGAAAAGGAGCCGTTCCTCCTGTAACATGAACTTCGACAGCCCCATCGCTATCTCCATAACAAGAAATACCACTTACTACATCAATTGAATCTAATGTAAAGTTAGGAACGCTTGGAACATAAATAGTTGCTATAGCGGTACAACCATTACCATCGGTAACTGTTGCGAAAGCATCCCCTGGACACAATCCAACAATATCAGAACCTGTATCACCATTACTCCATTCATAAGAATACGGCGGAGTACCACCTATAGTAGTCGTTACAGAAGCAGGAACATTACATTCTTGGCAAGAGGCCAATTCCGTTATATCTATACTCAATTGCAACAATTGAGGTTCTTGAATTTCAATAGAATTAATAATAAAACTACAATTATTTTGGTCTGTAATCGTAACAGTATAGAAACCTGCGGGCAAATCTATAGCTGACTCATTCAATGCTACCGCATTAGTCCATTGATAAGTATAAGGTGCTACTCCTCCTGTAGTACTAATTAAAACGCTTCCATCATCTGCACCAAAGCAAGTAACATTAGTGTGAGTATAATTAGCAGCTATATCTGTAGGTTCATTTAATACAAAAGTATATTCTTGGCTGCAAGTAAGATTATCTGTAATCGTAACGGTATAAGTACCCTCTGTTAGATTATCATTTAATGCCGATGAAGGACCATTTGACCACATATAAGTATATGGAGCTTCACCACCACTTACATTCAAATTTATCCAGCCGTCATTACCTCCAAGGCAACTAATATTAAATCCATTATAATCACTTGTATCTATATCTACCATTATGTCTGGAGGAGATATTACTTCAAAACTTTCTGAAGCAGTACAACCATTGACATCAGTAATATTTACAGTATAAATATTAGCACTTAAATTATAAATACTATCTGTCATTTCTCCATTCGTCCACATAATTTGGAATGGCTGTGTGCCTCCTTCAATATCTATAAATAAACTCGCTGTATTATCATCTGCACAAATCATTTGAAAAGAAGTAGAATCTTTTGTAATTAAAATAGAATCTGGTTGCACTACTGTAATACTATCCATAAAAGCAGTACAAGCATTTTGGTCTGTAACTGTGACGCTATATGCTGCTGCTGCTAAATTTGATACTGTTGGAGCATTAGAACTAACACCATCCCAGACATAAGAATAAGCAGGGACTCCACCTTCAACAGTCATTTCAATTGTACCATCTGTGCCTCCTACACAAATATTATCTTGACCATCTGCTGACAAGTCTAAAGGAGGAGGCGATTCTAGAGTCCTTGTAATTGATTTTTGACAGCCTTCTGCATCATATACTGTAAGAGTATAGGTACCCGCTTCTAAATTGAATTGGTCTTGAACTGTTGCACCATTAGACCATTCATAAGTATAAGGAGCCAAACCACCAGCCACAAAAAAGTCTAAACTACCATCAGATGCACCATGACAACTAACTCCATATCCATTATAATTACTTGAAAAACCACTTAATAGTACTGTACTTGTATTTACTCTTGTAAAACTTTGAGTCAATGTACAACCATTATTATCCGTTACGGTAACTGTATAATACCCTTGAACTAGTCCAGTGGCAACATTTGAGGTTAAATTGGTATCATGAGACCATTCATAAGAATATGGGTTAGTACCTCCCGTAGGAAATACATCTATAGCACCATCATTACCCAACTGACAAGTAATTTCAGCAGATTGGGGTCCTTCATTAATTTGAATAGGAGCTGGTTCGTTTATATTGACTTGTAAAACTGCAGTACAAGATAGTGTATTATCTTCAAGTAATACCTGCTGAACTCCTGCACTTAAATTCGTTCCCGTCAAACCTGTTTGTTCTGGGTCAGTAAGCCATGTAATGGTTGGATTTTGAATATTGGGGTCATTAATAGTAATTGTTGCACTACCATCTGAACCACCATTACAACTGACACTATTTTGTGTATATGTAAAATTATTGAAACTCAATCCGTTAACCGTTATTGAGTAACTAAATGTATTTGTCCCTACAAATGGACAGCTATTATCTTCTGCTGTAACTGTAAAATAATGTGTACCAATATCATCAAAAGTAGGAGTCCAACATAATTGAGCACTTGCACTAGGCGTTCCATTATTAAAAACTGTAAAGGTAGCATTAGGGATACCATTATTCCACGAAAGTGTAATATTTTCATTATCGGCATCATAAGATTGTAAATCAAAACACAATTGGTCAAATATACAAGCTGCTTCATCATACAAACCTGTAACACCACCTGTTCCTGCTGTACCATCTGCTCCTGAAACAACGGGTATGTTACCAATATTACAATTTAAAACAGTAAACTGTAAATCCCTGATGGTTTCACCTATTTTTATACCATTTCTAAACTCTTCTACCAATACACAAACAACTGCGACCTGTAAAGCAGTTGGCACAAATGAAACAACACCTGTATTGGGGTCAATAGAAATATTGCTAGCTGTTAATGGATTAGTTCCTCCAAATGTCCCTGTATATGAAACACTATTCGACACATCATCATCTTGACAGTCAACCAAGCTAAATACTAATTGGTCTCCATCTGGATCGACGGCATCTTGGCTATATGCTACTTGTTGGCCTACACAAACGAAAGGTACTGGAGTTGACTGAAAATATGGAGAACTATTACAATCATTTAAATCTGTATTTAAATTAGCGTGTAAAAAAATATCTTCGCTACCTGGTGCAGTCAAAGTAGTAATAGCACCATTGCGACAACAATCATCATAACTTACGATAATATCTGAACAACCACTAGGTATATTTACCGTTACTTTATAAACATATAATTCTACGCCATAAGTACCTGAAGAGGTTAAACAAGCATCTGGTTCACTTGGGCATAGTGGAGTAACTACTTGGGGAAAACCCGAAGCTAAAGTTGCTGTTTGAGTACTATTTATACTACATTCATTTGAAAATATATCCACAGGGATACTATTATCAGGACTAATACCATTACAATCTCTCAATATAGATACCTCAATTGTATAAGAGTTATTAGCACCACATGTAAATGTAATATTCCCACCCATAAAATGAGAAGCCTGAACATCTTTTGAGCAGAATAAAAACAAAATACAAAAAGGCAATAAATAAAGGATTCTCTTTATCATTTAGTATAATATTAAATAAAGTGGATATTGTTTTTTACAAATATATTGAAACCTTAGAGAAAAAAAGATTTTAAAGTGTTAAACAAATTTAAAGATTATTCTACAAATATTATAGAAATCAATGAATATTATTCCCCTTTCAAAGGATGCTCTCCTATTTTCTTTATATTGATTACGGGTCT
>JAHDBK010000387.1:1532-4444 GCA_020630455.1 Saprospiraceae bacterium | reverse complement strand
CTATATTTTTCATTCTTCTTCTTCTTCGTTTAAAATAGTTCCACAATATTTACAATATTCTGCATCATCATCATGTCCTTCACTAACACAAGACCTACAAGTTTGGGTATTATTCATATTATCAGAATGCTTTATAAATTCTGAAGAAACAATACCTGTAGGAACTGCGATAACAGCATAACCCAAAATCATCACTATAGCTGCTATAAATTGTCCAAAAGCGGTTTGTGGTGTAATATCTCCATAGCCTACGGTAGTTAAGGTAACAATCGCCCAATATATACTTTCTGGAATACTTGTAAATCCAGTATTTTCAACTTCTCCTTCAATAAGGTATATTAAAGAACCTAAAACGGTTACTACTAATAGGATAAAAACTAAGAATACAAAAATTTTCTCTCTACTGGCTTTCAAAGATTTTATAATTACATTACTTTGGCTTAAATATGGCGTTAATTTGAATACCCTAAAAATACGTAATAACCTCAAAGCACGTATAACCACTACTTGTTGATAAATAGCTCCTGGTAACATTAAACTGATATAAGCAGGTAAAATTGCCAATAAATCGACAATTCCAAAAGTACTCAATATGTATTTTTTAGGTTTTTCTATGCAATAAATTCTTAAAATATATTCTACTGTAAAAATTATAGTAAAAATCCATTCAAAGATAAAAAACCAGAACCTGTATTGTTCTTGATACCATTTTACACTCTCAAGCATTACTAATAAAACACTAGTAATAATACAAATAAACAAAACGATATCAAACATTCTACCAGCAGGAGTATCTGCTTCATAGATGATTTCGTGTAAAGTATTTTGTAGTTTATTTAAATTCGCTTTCCTACCCTCTTTCGGCATTTAATTATGTTTTATTAATACAAAATTAATGTAATTATTAGTAAAATTCATATTTTGCTAATAATTTAAAGTAAATCTAAACTATTGGAATCAAAAATAATATTGACAGGAGATGGCAGTCATACCATTGAATCTCAAAAATATGGCGTGACTTATCATTCTATTCACGGAGCAATCGAAGAAACTAATCATGTTTTTCTAAAAAATGGCCTTTATGAATTCAGTCATAAATATGAACCTATCCATATTTTAGAAATTGGTTGGGGTACGGGTTTAAATAGCTATTGTACCTATTTAGAAAACTTAAAGCTAAATAAAAACATTCATTATACAGCAATAGAGGCCTATCCAATTAGTGTAGATGATGCACAACTGTTAAATTATCATCAATTATTACATCAAGTAAATAATAAAGAGTTTTTGTTATTTCATGAATGTGATTGGAATACTTTTATTGATATTAATCATCATTTTTCTTTTAGAAAAATATTGAAACATTTTGAAGATATTGATTTTAATAATGAATTTGATATTATTTATTATGATGCTTTTGCTCCTACTGCACAAGCAGAATTATGGGAAATACCTGTATTACAATTGATGTATAATGCCTTAAAAGAAAATGGAATTTTAGTCACATACTGTGCTAAGGGTTCTTTTAAAAGAACCCTAAAATCTCTAGGATTTGAAGTGGAAAGATTACCGGGTCCACCTAGAAAAAGAGAAATGACCAGAGCAAAAAAGGTACTTTGAAATTAATCAAAGTACCTTAGTACACTGTAACATAAATAAAATTGTATTTTGAAAGAGTCTTTTGTTCTGACTCTGCTTCACGTCCTCGCCTTAATAGCTAGGGCTATTAGGCTGCGGGCGTTCATTGATTCAAAACAAAATTCTTATTTCAAAAACTCAATAAATTTATGTTACAGTGTACTTAGAAGTAGTTATTGTGAATTAAGTTTAAGGTAATTATATTAGTATACTCTTAATTTTTCAACAAAAGTGGAACTTTGTCCTTGCACTCTTATAAAATAAACACCTGAAGCCAATCCTTTAATTGAAATATTATAAGTTGAACCATCATTAGCATTTATTCTTTGATTTGACATCAGCATACCTGCTTGGTTGAATATTTGAATTTCTAAGGTTTCATTATCATTTATATTTAGAACATCCATGTTTAATAATTCATTATTATTAATAGGATTAGGATAAAATTTAACGAATAAATCATTACCTAATAATATAGCCGTTCTAATATTAGAGTATTCAAAAGACTTATCAAAGTCGATTTGTTTTAATCTATAATAGTATGTAATTCCCCTTTCAACATCATTATCTATATATGAATATTCGTGTTCTTCATTCGATTCTCCTTGGCCATCAAGCCAAGAAATAGTTTTAAATTCTCTTTCATTTTCAGCTTTTCTTTGAATTTCAAAACCTTCATTATTTATTTCGCTTAAAGTGGTCCATTCTAGTAAAATAGAAGAACTTTCTTCTTGAGCTATTGCTTCAAATTCCAATAATTCAACTGGAGTTAAGACCCCTACTCTTACACATGCAATATCTGTACTAGTCAAAGAACCATGTGTAGCCGTAGCGGTATTAATTGTGGCTTCTTCCTTATTAATAATAATATTATCAACATACCATCCTTCAGCATCTACTGCTTCATCATAATAAAAATTAAATCTAATCAAAGCAGTATATCCGCAAAATGCTTCTAAATCTATTACTGAGTTAATATAAGCTCCACTATTTCCAGCAAAAGCTCTTCTAGAAGTATTCCCTTCTATAAAACTATTATAACCATTGGTAATAAAATAATCTCCTAAATCTATCCAAGAACTACCATTATCTATACTGATTTCAACTCTACCCCCATCCCACTCTGCTTCAGTGTTATAAAAATGGTCAAAAGACATTGTTACTAATCCATTTAAATCTATTGGGTCAGTAGTTAGGTATTGGTGTTCAAAAGAACCTTGCCCTGGATTAGGATCTCTATCTATAGCAAAGAAGCGAGTACTTCCACCATTTGC
>JAHDBK010000387.1:0-1432 GCA_020630455.1 Saprospiraceae bacterium | reverse complement strand
GCAAAAGCTTTCCAAATAAGACACTTATAAGCACCACCATAATTAATTTCATCTGCTAATAAAATGGCATCTCTCATATCTACAAAACCTGGGCTACAAGGTTGTAATTTCATTCCATCAATTACTAATTGAATACAAATATTATTTCCACCTGTTCCATTATATACATCTGTGTCATAACCATATTCATCCACTAAATCCCAATATAAATCCCAAATCATCGTACAAAAGACAGAACCGACTCCATGAGGGATAGCTTCTGTTTTGATGTCATCATAAGTAAAAGGATTCACAGACATATCAGCAGTATATTGATAGGTTCTAATTCCTATTCCTGTTGTAGGTTGTCCCATTGCATAAGTACCAATTCCTCTAGGGGTATTTCTCGTATCTCCTGGATCATGAGTAAGGACTAAACCCACAAAATCAGACCATCCTTCTCCTGCTTGTTCTTGATTATTCAAACATGCAGAATTAGATGGACCACCAGTTAATCTTGTAGAAATACCATGACCATATTCATGGGCAATGATACCATTATCAAAATCTCCATCTAAAGGAGCGGGTACGGCTGTACCTGTCAGAGTAACTTCAACTGTTGGAATTTGGGCTCTAATTGTAGCACAATCTGCCTGAGTTATCATTAAGCAAGGAATAGTGACAGCAGCACCATCTGCACCTGGCCCCATTGCTAATAAACCTCCTGTATTATTACAAACAACAACTGCAATAGCTCCAGCATTTTCTGCATTTAAACATTTGGCACCAAATTCACATGTACCTCTATCAATTAGTGCAATATTTCCATTAATAGCTGCAGCGTTATTGAATGGAGGATTACATGCTTCTGTTGGATTTGCACTTCCATCATCCACAATGACCAAATTACCTGTAACATTATATGTAGAAGCACCAAATGATGCTCCTTGAGATGTATATATACCAGCTATACCAGAAGGTGAATTGACTTCAAATTCAGATAAAGCTCCTCCACCTGTCCATAAAAACATTTGCATTCTTGGATTGTTACCTTCAGTTGGGGTACCAAAATTTGCATTATTCGTTCCACTTCCATCTTGAGCATCTGCAAATACGAAATCTCCTCCTGCTCCCCCTTTTCCATAATTATTTTCTTGAAAATTACCACTGGCTTCATCAAATCCATATTGATAATAAACATCATGCATAATATTATTCCAATAAAATAAATTGGTAATTGAAGAACTTCTATTTTCAGCAGGCGTATCCGTTTCAATATCTTCATTAAAATCCAAAGAAAAATTAAAATCTAATGTCGCTCCACCACTAGGTCTAAAACCATTACCATTATTTCCATTTTGATCTTCTTGTGCTAAGACATTATTGCCTCTTGTATATGTGTATTCTGCACCCGCTACACCGTCATCATCATGCCAACCATAAGGGGAAGCAG
>JAHDBK010000386.1 GCA_020630455.1 Saprospiraceae bacterium | reverse complement strand
GAATTGGTATACACAGATAAACGAGTAGAAGAATTAGAATAATCTAATTTAAATCCAGCAAAGAAAGGTCCTGTAATGGTTGTTTCGCCAAAATCAATTAAAGTTGGAATTCCTTGATTCACATCATCTTTAATATTGGTCATTGTTTCAGTAGCTGTAGCTAAAACGGTTCCAGGTTGCCCTGTACTACCATCCCAAATAACAAATTCTATTGTTCCTGGACCCTCTGCTTGACCAAACCAAAAAGATACGTTCTGAACTGTTTGTCCATTTTGTAAGTCTGAAAAATATTCAGCCTTAGCTACATCTTCATATTCATTATGTCCAGAAATATAGCCTGTACCATCAGGATTATCAATTAAGACAGGCGAACCTCCATTCATATTACCTAAATTAGTACAAACGAAATTACTACAATCAATTACTTCAACTTCAAATGTTGTGCTACTATTACCTAAGTCATTAGATACATCAAGAGTAACCGTATAAGTTCCTATAGCATCATAAGTTACTAAAGGAGGTATTTCACCATTATACGAAGATGGTGTACCTCCAGGGAATGACCATGACCATGAAGTCGGTAAAAACGAAGAGTCATCTGTAAAGCTAAATGAAGCAGGGGCACAGCCTCCTGTTGCATTTGAATTAATACCTGCTACTGGAGCTTGAGGTTCAAAGATACATCCACTAGAACTCAATAAAGATTCTCTTGCTCCTCCTGCACTAAATAAAGCTTGCATTCTAGTTTTTTGACCATTAGTAAACATAATTAAACAAGCATCATTAGAATAATCCATATAATTGACAAACATTTCTCCCGTAGTATTTCCTGAACAAACACCAACATTATGAGGATGGTTTGGACATCCACCATTTGAAGTTTGAGCTGTTGGAGTATCTGCTACAAGGTCGTTACCACAATTGCTATCACCCCAAATATGATAAAGGTTTAACCAGTGACCTACTTCATGGGTTAATGTTCTACCCAAGTTAAAAGGAGCTCCACCAGGATAAGGAGTAGCTACTGAACCTACAGAACTTGTTAAAACTACCACACCATCAGTATTAGCAGGTCCTCCTGGAAATTGTGCATAACCTAAAATACCACCAGTAATATTAACTATCCAAATATTTAAATAGTCATTCCTATCCCAGATTGTTTGAGTCTTAATAGTACCATCAATAGAACCCGTTCCCCAACTAGATTGACCAAAATCATATCTTTCAATCCCCGTTGTAGGATTACCTTCTGGGTCAATTGCTGCTAAACAGAATTCTATTTCAGTATCTGCAATATCACTAGTCCAAACAGAAGGCACATCTCCGATATCACTATTTATAGCTCTCATATCATCATTCAATTGTTCTAATTGAGCCATGATATAGGTTTCTGCTATATTGGTTCCAGAACCAACTGCTTCTCCATTATGAATAACATGAAATACTGTAGGAATGGTAATTACTTGACCTCCATTATTTCTCTCAGCATAATTTTGAATAAAGTCTTGGGTGTGTCTTTCAATTGCTTCTCTTTCAAGAGCATATTTGTGGTCCATATTTTCTTGCATCGCCTTCAATTCCATTGCCTCACAAGATCTTTGTGCATTGGTTTCAAGATTAGAAAAGGAAAGTATCAAGAGTGTACATAAAAATAGATAAAAATTTTTCATAAATTATTTTTTTAGTCAATAAAACATTATACTAAGCAAAGATAAATATATAATTTATAATTTTGAAAATATTAATATTTAAAAACATATTTTTTCCATATTATTCGAAATACTTTGATTTTTTAAAATATTTAATCGCTAAAAAGAATTTGACTTTATAATACTTCTATTACTTTTGTGTAATATTTACCTAATATAAAATTAAAATTTATGAAACTGACTCATGAAATGCTAAACCGCTTAGACAAACTGGAACAGAAATATGAAGTGATGGGTCAAGACATGCAATCATATTTAGATGGTTTACTTTATGCTGATTATCTTACTTATTGGGATTATATCCATTTAGACACCTTGCTGAGTCTACAAAATCCTAAAACTAGAATTCCAGATGAAAGAATTTTCATATTATATCACCAAATTACAGAATTATACTTTAGGTTAGTCTTAGATGCTTATGAAAGATTAGCTCATGAAGAAAATCTAACATTGCCATTATTTAAAAGGCAAATTAATAGGATAAACTCCTATTTCAAATCACTAACCGATTCTTTTGGAATAATGGTGATGGGTATGGATAAAGAAGAGTTTTTAAAATTTAGAATGAGTTTATTACCCGCTAGTGGATTTCAATCAGCCCAATACCGTAAAATTGAAATAGTAAGTACTGATTTTCATAATTTAACTTTTTTTGCGGATAGAGATGAATTGAAAAAATCTGATGACATTCATAAAATGTATGAAAATTTATACTGGAAAAGAGGAGCAACTGAATTAGCTACAGGTAAAAAAACACTTACTTTACGTCAATTTGAAGAAAAATACAGTAAAGAATTCATTGCATTAGGTGAAGAAACAAGGAATAAAAATATTTTACAATTATACCTTCAACTCGACAAGAAAGATAGAGCAGATAAAGAACTGATACATTTGCTTAGAGAACACGACCTCAATGCAAATGTAAGATGGCCTTTATCTCATTATAAATCTGCTGTAAGATACCTGAATAGAGAACCAGACGAAATTTCAGCCACAGGTGGAACGAATTGGCAAAAATACCTACCTCCTAAAAATCAAAGAATCGTCTTTTATCCTATTTTGTGGACAAATGAAGAATTAGAAGCTTGGGGGACGCAACAATTTTCATAACAAAAAAATAAAGAAATGTCTTTATATTCTGCTACTTTTTCTTCTCCAATTGGTCAAATTATCATCAAGTCTTCTACTCGTGGATTACGATCATTGAGTATTTCAAATACTCAAAAAAAGAATAAAATCGATAAAGAACTCCAAGGCGTTGTACAACAATTAAGAGCGTATTTTGAAAGAAAAAGAAACACTTTTGATGTTCAATTAGATTGGAACAATACAGCAGAATTCGACCAATCTGTTTGGGAATATTTATTAAGCATTCCCTACGGAAAAACCGTTTCCTATAGTCAAGTAGCCAACGCTATTGGAAATCCTAAAGCGGTAAGAGCCGTAGGTGCTGCTAATGCTCGTAATCCTATTGCCATTATAGTTCCTTGTCATAGAGTTATAGGAAAAAGCGGTCACCTCACTGGATATGCAGGGGGATTAGACGTAAAAGAAAAATTATTACAATTAGAAAAACCTTTAGAATTCGGCATTCAGCATTCTTTATTTTAAAATTATAAAAATAAATGATTAAGCAAACTTTATCATACGCTAGAGAATTAGACACCAAAGATGAATTAAAAGAATATAGAAATCTTTTTCATTTTCCTCAACACAATGGAAAAGATTGTATTTATATGTGCGGCAATTCTTTGGGCTTACAACCCAAATCTGTAGAAAAGGCCATATTAAATGAATTGGAACATTGGAAAACTTATGGTGTCGAAGGACATTTTAAGGGTGATATGCCTTGGATGTACTACCATAAATTCCTAAGCAAAGGTGCAATGCACATCGCAGGAGCTAAAGAAAATGAAGTAGTCATCATGAATACTTTGACGACCAACCTTCATTTAATGATGGTTAGTTTTTATCGTCCTTCAAAAAAAAGATATAAGATAATTATGGAAGGAGGTGCCTTTCCTTCTGACCAATATGCAATGGAAAGCCAAGTAAAACTACACGGCTATAATCCAGAAGATGCTATTATTGAAGTATCTCCAAGAGAAGGAGAACATAGCTTAAGAACAGAAGACATTATCCAAGCAATCAGTGATGCTGGTGAGGAATTGGCTTTGGTTATGTTTGGTGGAGTCAATTATTATACAGGACAGTTTTATGATTTAGAATCTATCACAAAGGCAGGTCATCAAGTAGGTGCTTATGTTGGTTTTGATTTAGCCCATGCTGCTGGAAATGTACCTTTACAATTACATGACTGGAATGTTGATTTTGCGGTTTGGTGCTCTTATAAATATTTAAATTCTGGACCAGGAGGACCAAGCGGTGTATTTATTCATGAAAAACACGTCAACAATCCTGATTTGCCTCGATTTGCTGGTTGGTGGGGACATGATGAAGAAGAACGTTTCCTTATGAAAAAAGGATTTATTCCTATGAAAAATGCAGGAGCATGGCAACTGAGCAATGCTCAGGTACTCAGTATGGCTGCACACAAAGCGAGCCTTGACATATTCCTCGAAGTAAGCATTGACAAATTACGTTTAAAAAGTATTGCTTTAAATAATTTTTTATTTGAATTAATTGATAATTTAAATACAGAAAAACAAATCTTCAATATCATCACTCCTAGAGCAGTAAAAGATAGAGGCTGCCAAGTATCTATCTTAACTCGAAATGATGGAAA
>JAHDBK010000385.1 GCA_020630455.1 Saprospiraceae bacterium | reverse complement strand
CACTTACATTGGTACCAAAATAATCATCATGCTTAAAAATATTAATTTCAGCACCTATGGCTAAATTATCAGATTTGCAAAAAGTATTGTCTCCTGCACTTCCTAGTAACAGTGAAGTTGGTAGTGCTGTATTTCCTTGTTGCAAACGCATCAAATCATAGTATGAACCATCAAAAATAACCATACTTCTAAACACATCTGCCCCACTTCCTACGGTTACATATTCTAATTGTTCTATTCCAGTAGTGGTTCTCACATTTGTAGTAGCAGGACAATCAGTTGGTCTTATACCATTACAATAATCCCAAGAAGTAGTGTATGTTGCCCAACTGTCATTTGAACATTGGAATTCCATTGTATATCTTCCATTTCCAGCATATCCTAGGGCATCTGTGAATGCTCCATTGAGATTGGCTGTATATCTGTGATTAGTACCTAAGTCAGCACTAAACACTGCGGCAACATAATTTATAACTGGTGTCGCTCCCAATTCGTTTCCAGTAGCAGTTGGATATAAAGGGTCAACAGCAGCAGAAGTTGTTCTAACAGCAACTCTACACTCTAAACAAGCCAAAGCCGTAGCACTTGTATTGGTAGCTCCATCTAAAAAGACTTCAAAATCTACCCAATAATCTGTACTATTATCAGCTAAAGTACCTCCAAATCCATCTTGTTGATTGCTCAATCCACCACTTGCACTTCCTTGAGCTACAAAGCTAGGTCCTCCTACATGATAAAAATAATTTGAACCGCCATTATCATTTAAATTAATAGTATAAAAATCAGCATCTGCATGAGTAATGGTTAAACCATCACCAGATGTGAATATATAATAATTAATTGTTGTTCCTTCAGAAAAGGTCGGCATAGTATAGGAATAAGCCGTTCCTGTTCCCGACATTTCTACAATAGTAGAAGTCGTAAAATTATCAGTGGAATACCTCAAATAAACACTTTGCCCTGTGCTTAATGCTCCATCAAGTGTTACATCTATACTAGGAGTTTCAGCAGGTAAAACATTAGCAGCAGTACAATTAGCATTTGAAAAAGAAACTGCAGAAGCAGATCGCACCGCACCTTGAATTCTAAAATACATGAAAGACATTCCTGTATCCCCTGCCCTAGTTTTGAAGACATAGTTATCTGCCATACTAGCAACATTCATAAACCAAGCTCCATCTGTACACGGACCAAATATATTCAATTCGGTTTCACTTGAAACGGTAATGTCTAAATCATCACCAGGAGTACATGTAGCCGAAGGTGAAAATTGTGAAAAATCTCCTCCCCAACATCGCACCATTCTAAAGTACTGATTACCTGTTCCATTGGCAGTAGTTGTAAAAATACGAGAATCTCCTGCTCCATCTCCAAAGCAGTCCGTAGTTACCCAATCATTAGTAGCAAAACCAGAACCAATGATTCCGTTTTGAGCAAATGAGTATTGGTTTAAAAATAAAAAAGAGGATAAAATGATTATTAATTTAGTAAATATTCTCATCATTTATAATGAATAATTTGTTTAGTTAAAATGTAATAAGTGTGTAATTGATTTTTATCAGGAAAGTTTTGGGTGTGTTTTTCTGACACTAAGTTAATATTTTTTTTAAATTTGTGAAATAAATCTACAATTAAATTTGATAATTTTAACTATAAAAAAGGTTTGAAATGAAAAAGTATATACTATTCTTTTTAATTTTTAATACTATTCTATTATCGTTTTCCAATGCTCAAGATGTAGAGAAGAAAGTCCTTTTGCAAGGTTTTTGGTGGGGATATGAAAATGATAATTACCCAGATGGATGGGCGAATTATTTGGCTGACCTCGCTCCTAGATTGAAAGAAATAGGTATTGATGCAGTTTGGATTCCACCTGTCTATAAAAATGCTTTTACTTCTTCTACTGGTTATGCCCCTTTTGACCATTATGATTTAGGTGATAAATTTCAAAAAAGTTGGACTTCTAATACTGGTCTTCAAGTTCAAACAAGAGTGGGTACTAAAGATGAAGTGCTAAGAATGATTGCTATTTTTCATGCTAATGGTATTGAAGTTATTCAAGATATTACCTTAAATCACGTCAGTAATGCAGGTACGGGTTCTAATGGTTCGGGAGGACTAGACACAGAAGCGACTTACTCGATGGCTAGTAGCGGTGGATTTAAAAATTTCAGATACATCTGTTATGATACACCATTTACAAGTGGTAATGAATGTGATTATGCTCAAAGAACAGGGCGTTGGCCTAAAAATTATATGAATTTTCATCCCAATCCTTTTCATAATGTAACTACGGGAGATTGGGAAATTGCTCCTTGGGGCCCCGACCTCGCTTATGGATATAATGAAGCAGGTGCAGGTAATGGCTATGGCACTTCTTCTAATATTTGTGATTATTCTGGATGTATTGATGAATGTTATAATCCAGAACAAGAAGATAATTATAATAGAAATCAAGCTAGAGAATGGATCATGTGGTTCAAAAAACAATCTAATGTTGATGGCTTTAGATGGGATGCCGTGAAGCATTTTCCTTATTTCGTTCAACAAGATTTTTCATATAATTGTAAATATACCTTACCTGAATGGGCGGCAGGAAATGAAGCCATGTTCAATGTAGGTGAATATGTAGGAAGTAAAAACGAATTGGATAGCTATGTGGATGATGTAGCTTCTTCCAATGGTGGAAATGAAATGATGATGGGTACTTTTGATTTTGGATTAAGAGCCTTTGATTCTAATGGTGGCATTTATGGAATGGTAACAGGAGGCGGTGCCTTTGACATGGCTAGCCTGCCCGCAGCACAGCAAGAAAGAAGATTTACAGATATTAATGGCAATCGCATTCATAGAACAGTCCCAATGGTGAATAATCATGATACTTTTAGACCTAATTTTGATGGAGCAGGTAATTATATTTCTTGGAATAATGGTAGTGAATTATCTCCTCATATTGACCCTTATAATGACAGGTTGGCTTTATCTTATGCAGTCATTATGGCAGTCGATGGTAACCCTCAAATCTTCTTTGAAGATTTATTCGATATTGGTGCAAATAGTAACCGTTTTAATCATTTACCTAAAAATGAAAGTCAATTACCCGTAAGGGAATCATTATTTAATCTAATATGGTGTCATCAAAATTTGGGTTTTAAATATGGCGATTATAAAGTGCGTTCTACAGCAAGTGGTGGAAATGTATTTTTCAACCCAGGTTCTTCAGCTGCTGATTTATTGGTCATAGAAAGAAGTGGAAGGGCTTTAATTGGTATGAATGATAGAGGTGATGAATGGCAATCGGCTTATGTAGATTCTGATTTTCCTGCTGGTACGGTACTCAAAGATTATAGCGGAGCAAATGGCAATACTACTTATACCGTCCCTGCTGATGGACGTGTGAATGTCAATACCCCTCCTGTTGACCCTGCTAATAATCAATATGGTTATTCTGTTTGGGCTCCTGTGGATGCGGCTAATGAGCCTTATATGCCGCCAAGAGATACCCGTACTCATCAAGAGTGGGAAATGGCAAATGATTTGGGTGATAGTCACTGTAAATCACTCGGACAAGGAGGTAAATTACCTGATAATGCTTGTAATTATAGAATTGCAGGAAAGATATATGCTGAATCTGGAACAAGTGTCAATGTAACGGTATATAAAACAGAAGCCAATGCCGACCTAACAGTAACCGCTTATAATGCTAATGGCGATATTTTAGGCAGAGCCAATAATACTACTAATCCTGTTGAATTGAGTTTTAATGCTCCTGCAACGGATTGGATTACGATTAAAGTGAGAAATACTAATGCTAGCCAATCGGCAGGGGTCACTTGGGTAAAGGCAGATTATATTGCTCCTACTGAAATTGATGCCATGAATGATTTTGCTGTACCCACTGCTGCTATGTGGAATGGCAATGGTGGTAATTGTAATTGGAATGATTGTAAAAATTGGGACGAAGGACTTGTACCTACTAATAATACCCTAGCTATCATTCCTGAATGTATTGGCATTTATCCTTGTATTCCTGATAATTTCCCTAGTGAAAATTTAGATGACCGCTCTAATGGTGTGAATAATATAGAAGTATTTAGCCAAGAAGATTTTGCGATTTTCCCTAATCCTTCTAATGATATTTTTCAAATCAATTGTAATACTTGTATGGATAATTACCAAGTGAGTGTTTATAATATTTTAGGAAAACCTTTATATACTAATATTAATAATATTGAAAATATAAATAATTCACTCTATAATTCCTTGAAAAACACCAGCCAAGGAACCTATTTTATTCATATCAAAAAAGATAATCAAGAGCAAGTATTCAAGTGGGTGAAGATGTAATCAAGCTAATTGTCTTCAAATTGCTCATGTCTATGACAAATGTTCCTCATACACATGAGCAATTTGCTCTTCCTTATGACAAATGTTCCTCATATATATGAGCAATTTG
>JAHDBK010000384.1 GCA_020630455.1 Saprospiraceae bacterium | reverse complement strand
TGCTCTAAATTAATTTATAATATCAATATTATAATTATTATTAAAATAATCAATAGCCTCATTTTCTTTTTTTCTCATCAATTGGATTTCTTCTTGGGTTTTATCGGCGTAACCGCAAAGGTGTAAAACACCATGAGCCATTACTCTTAATAATTCATTTTGGAAAGAAGTATTTAGATTTTGAGCATTTTCTTTTATTCTATCAATACTAATATAAATATCACTTTCTATTTTATGCTCTTCATTAGATAAAGGAAAAGTAATAATATCTGTATAGGTATCGTGATTTAAATATTCTATATTGATTTTATGAAGATAATCATCAGAACAAAAAATATAATTCAAATAAAGTAGTGATTTTTGTTCTTTTTGAATAATGTATTTGAGCCAATCGCTTATAGTGGAAGTATGTAATAATTGAAAAGAAATAGCTTCATAACTAAAAGCTATTTCTTCAATATTTTCATTATCATTAATTTCTGGAAATTGAATCATGCATTTTCAACTCTAAAACGCATCTCGACAGTAGATCCATTATCGTGGAATGCTACATCATCACAGAGTTGTTTTATCATGAATACTCCCCTACCTCCAATAGTAAGTAGATTTTCGGGAGCTGTTGGGTCAGGAAGCGTAGCGTGGTCAAAACCACTACCTTCATCACTGACTCTAAAGACTATATCTTTTTCATTTTTTTGCATATTAATATGCACCTTTTTAGTCAGGTCAGAGTCATTGCCATGAACTATAGCATTGGTGACCGCTTCGGTAATTGAAATCAATATATTCCCATAGATTTCTGGTGCTACATTAAATCTATCAACAATACTGTCGATAAATGATTCTACTTCGGTGATATTATTAATATCAGAATTTAATTGTATCATCTCCTTATTTTCAGATTTCATCTGTTTTCAAATAATCGTTTTAATAATATTATGAATGTGCGTTTATTCTCCTTTTAATTTGTCATAATATTCTTCAACTAGTTTCTTGTAGTAAGGTTTGAGCGAAGGAGAAACAGATTTATACATATCCATTTCTGCCGAACGTTTTTTGATATATTCTTCTAGTGCAGGTGGCATTTTTCTTTCTTTTTCGGTTGCCTGTTCTGCTTTGCGTTTTTCATCGAATTCTCTTTCTCTTTCTGCTTTTTCTGATTTAAGAAGTCTTGTCATGATATCTTCTTGACGCTTCATTGTTTCATTATTCAGTTTTTTATTGACTAAATCAATTTCTGATTTATTCATTTCATCTATTAGCTCTTGTAATTGAGGGTCACCTCCCTCACCAGATTGCTGTTTTTCTCTTTGCATTTTTTCAAGAGCTTGGCGGATAGCTGCTTGGCGTTTAGCCATTTCAGCATATTTTTTGCTCATTCCTTTTCCACCTTTTTGCATGCCCTCTTTTAAGTTTTCCATATCTTTATTGAGTTGCTCTTGCATGCCTTTTATATCCTTAGGAAACTTGCCATTTTTGCCGCTTTTACCACCTGGTTTTTGACACATTTGATTGCCTGCCATTTGGTTAGCCATTTGCTGTTGCATTTGGTCTAAGACCTCACTGAGCATAAGTGCCAAATCGTTTAATCCTCTCATAGATTCGCTCTGATGAACAGCGGCTTGTTGTTTTATTCTTTCTTCTAATAATTCTAAAGACTCTTTGATATCTTCCTTCACTTCTGTTACTTTTTCTGTAACGAATGATTCAATTTGATACACTCTTTTGCTTAAAGCATGAAGACTATCTTCAACTACTTTAAAATCATCTTTGATTTTATATTGATTTTGGACTAAATCAACATATCTAGGGGTATTGATAGCAGTTGTAGAAATATCTTTCATCACCGCTTCTTGTTCAAATGAAAGGGTTACTAAGTTTTCAAGAAGTTGGCGTAAAGACTCCATATCCTCTTCAGCTTGTTCCATTTCTGCTGCTTGCATTTGCATTTGCATTTGAGCGGCAGCATCTTTCATTTTTTGAGAAGCTTTTTTCTGAGATTTAGAGGCTCCTGATTTTTGATTTTGTTCTAATTGTTCTTGGCTATCCTGCAATTCTTGGTCGATATCTTCCATCGCTTCTTGCATTCCGTCCATATCTTTTGGGTTCTCTAATTCTTCATTTTTCTTTTCGAGTTCCTCCATCTTCTCTTGAAGTTCATCAAATTTTTCATTAATTTCTTCTTGTTTTTGCTCAAGTTCTTCTTGTGATTTCCTTCCTTCTTCCGTTTCTTCGCTTAACTGTTCTGTTTCTTCTGCTAATTTTTCCAAGTCTTCAATTTGGTCTTGCATTTCACTTTCTAACTCTAATTGTTTAAAAAGTTCAAGCATTCTATCAAGTTCCATTTCCATCTCTTCGTCATTCATCTCCATTTGTTCTAGGTTTTCTAGAGCTTCTTCTTTATTGAGTTTTTCCAAAAGTTCCTCCATTTGACGCATGAGGTCTTTCATTTCTTCGCTCATGACTTCTTCAAATAATTCTTGGACTTTTTCTTGTTTTTCCAAGAGTTCTTCATTTACTTCTTTGAATTCCTCTTGGTTTTTCATATTTTCTTCAAAATTCTCTTGAGCACTTTTAATTTTTTCTTCTAATTCTTTTTGTTGCTCTAATAACTTCTCGATTTCTTTTCTATCTTGCCAATCCAATTCTTTTTCTTGAAGGAGTTTTTCCTTCATATCTTTCATTTTATTTTGGATTTCTTTGGTTTCTTTAATTGCTTCTTCTAAATCATCTTTGATTTCTTCATTATTTTGGTCTTCGATTTCTTCAATCTCTTCCAAAGTTGGCATTTTGAAAGTCATCATTTGAGTTTTAGAAGACTTATGACCATTGATACCATCATTATCAAAAACTTCAAAATAATAAGAGACATTATCACCTGGAGCTAAATCCAAATCTCTTATATCAAAGGTATAATCGTATTGAATTTGCTTATTTTTAGGTTGTTGAATAGGGAATGAATTCAAAGCACCTTCACTGCCTTTTTCTTTTTTAATACGATAATTGAACGTCAATTTAGACAAACCATAATCATCTGCTGCATCTCCTACAAAAAAGACCAATTGAGCATCTGTACTATCTTGGAATTTTTCAACTGTAATAGTAGGATTCAAATCAGGAATAGTTGAAATATGATATTGAATAGAATCTGCTAGTGGCAGTGCTTCATTAGACACAAATACCTTATATGATTCATCTTTCATTAATTTGCGATTAAATGAATAATCGCTATTACCATTTCTTTTAGCTGTTTTTATATCATTATTAAAATTTAATAATATTTCATCTGTATGTTGTGTTTTAAACAACCAAGAGACTTGTGTTCCTACAGGAACTACCATATCTCCAATATCTTTTACTTGCTCATCACTTCTTCCTGTATAAGCAGGATAGTTTAAAACTAAATCGAATTCTAAGATATTTGGTTTCTTTAATACTTTCAATTCATTTTCTTCAAAAACAAATCCTCCTGAACTCAATCTAAAAGAAGTATTATCTTGTACATTTTTGAATTTATATGTAAATGTATTCTTTGAAGTGGGTGATAATTTATATTGATAACCATCTATATCTATAAAAGCTTCATTAGGTAGAATAGCCCCTTCTGCTTTTATTTTCAATAAGAAATCTTCGTACTGAACGACTTCTAAATCTCCATTTTCAATAGCAAAGCTAAATGGAGCTTCTCTTTCAAATTCTTTATTATTATTAACTATTCTGGTTGTGCCTTCTTTAATAATTGCTGCATTTACAAATAAAATTGCAAATAAGATTAATAAAGGAGGTAAAGCATAAGAGAGGTATTTTTTATTCTTGGTTAAATCAATTGCAGAATGAAAAGGAGTGAGTTTGATATCTTCTGATTTTTGGTCAATACTGGCTAAAACAAGTGCATTATTATTACCAGAACTCTGATGTTGTTCTTGTAGTTGTAATATGTTGAGCAATTTATCTTTTACATTGGTAAAGTGTTTGCCAATAATATCTGCAGCTTGATAATGAGAAATTACTTTTCCTAATTTAAAATAATTACTAAGAGGAAGTAAAACCCAATATCCTAAAGAAAAAAGACTTGCACCAATAAAACTGAAAAAGAAAATCTTGCGAACACCCTTATCAAAATAATAATAATATTCTAAAAGATTAAAAAGGACGAAGAGTCCAATTATAAGTGCAATTGTATATAAACTGCCTTTAATCAATTTATTGATGTAATACTTACGAATAAATTGATCTAATTTTTTTATTAATATATCGTAATTACCTCTTGCTTCTATCATTTTAAATCAGTGTATTTTGTATTTGCTCAAAAGATATATCTAGCAGTTTTTAAGACCAAAAATTATATACGTAAAAAATGCAAAAAATGTTTCACGAAAACACCATTAAATTTGGCTTTTCTAAGAGTATTTCTAAATTTTAATCTTTATGATAATCAACATATTAAGAACTTGTCTTTATAAATATT
>JAHDBK010000383.1 GCA_020630455.1 Saprospiraceae bacterium | reverse complement strand
GCCTCATAAAAAGGTCTTTTTTGTTATTTTGTAAACAAGAAGAAGGATAATCGCTTTTAATAGCTATAATCAGGTTTTTAGGCATTAAAAAACAAGAAAAAAAGTTTAAATAAAAAAAAGCTGTCTTCTTTTTTTTATATTTTTAATATATTTTATTTATAATTATTGTAATAATGAACGACCATCTAAATCCCAATCATCATTTATAGGAATTTGTAAATATTCTAAAATAGTAGGCATTACATCTACATTATGACTAGAAGGAATATCAACTCTACTTTGTTGAGGAGTTCTGACAATTAGAAAAACAAACCTAGTTTCCTCCAAATCATCTTGTCCACCATGTCCAGTGCCATTGCCACCATGGTCAGTAGCTACGATGACCAGCCATTCTTCATTTAACGTAGCTTCTCTTTGATATATAACTTCCATAATCTCTTGAGTCAGTTGGTCATTATATTCTATAGATTGAATATATTCTGGAATATTAGGAGCAAAACCTTTGTTGTGACCCGCACCATCTATATCATCAAAATGTAGTAATAATACATCTGGTGTACAATTCTCTATTAATCGAATAGCATCATCTTTTACTTTCTCGTCTGTTTTAAAAAAATTAGCATAATCCTCAAATGTAGTTATTCTTAAAAAATCTGCCCAATGCGTTATTGTTGCCAAACTCAAATCAGAATGATATAAATTGATATAATGAAACAAATCGGGATAACGCTTATAATTATTTCCTCTAAAACTATTGCTTGTTAAACTATGTTTATCAGGATTGACACCATGTAATAAAGTACTCCAACCAGGTACACTCACAGTATGAGCTCCTCTATCACAATGCAAACTAACTACAGCCTGATTCATTAATGAGTCAAGAGCAGGAGTATTTGCAGCTAATAAGGCATCTGTTCTACATCCATCTAAACCAATAAATAATACTTTTTTTTGGCTTTGTCCATTCACACAATCTGTTCTAACATCTAGCCTATTTTCTTTACAAGAAGTTAAACTTAAAACTATACAAAACAGACTAAATAAGATTTCTTTTTTCATTTTATTTACAATCATTATTATCATAATATTCAATTGTTCTCACTAAAGTATCTTGGTACACTTTTCCTGTATAATTATTATTTTCAACAGTAATGATTTGAGTCCAATTATTTTGAAGGTCATAAGAATATTCAAAGCTCGAAGTTCGAATAGGAATACCGTCCTCGTCTGTTTCTTCTATAGATGCCCAGTCGCCTTTTTCATTAGATTTACAAACTTCTTTTCTCAGTAAACCATTATCAATTTTAATCTGAACATCTTTTCCAAAAGATTCAATTTCTACTGTACCATTAGGTAAATAATTATATTTTTTCTTGATTGTAAATTGTTTCATTTGGTTTAAGTAAGGGCTTTCTTTATTAATTTCTAGAATATCACCACCACTAGCATAAGAATACGTTTCCTTGTGAATCACATTCCATTTGTCTCCTGCTTTCGCCCTTTCAAGTGAAATACTTTGATAAATGCGACCTTTTTTATTTAAAATATTAATAGTTTTTTCTAATGGATTGACTTGATTTATTATTGTGTCTCCTTGCTGTATAAAATTGTAAGTAATATTTTCTTTAGGAGAACTTAATTGTGATAAATTACCATTACAATCGAATTTTAATTCTAAATCTCTACCTACATAAGATACACTTTTTACAGCTCCTTTAATATTTCCAGTAAAATCAAAAAGTACTTCGTAAAGCATATTAGAGCTTTTCTTTTCAGTCTTTGTTTCGCTTGTACATGAAAAACAGAGCAGACAAAAAATAATTGAGATTAGTAGTATATTTTTCATATTAATTTTATTTGTAAAAATAATATAAATAAATGGGCTTTCATTGATATTCCAATCTAAAAATATATACATTTGTTAGAAAGTATAATAAGCAATTATTGATACATAGAATCCTAATATGATATATTTATTATGAAAAAGAATTCACTTATTTGGAAAATCAATCACAAAGAAAATAATCATGAATCATTCCTTTTAGGTACGATGCATGTAAAAGATGCAAGGGCATTTACGAGGTGGGATGATATGCTGCATTGTATTGATAATACTCAAATATTTGCCACTGAATTTAATTTAGAAGAAGCAGAATTACAGGCGGGTGTAAATAGCATGGATTTACCACCAAATTTGACATTAAGTAAATTATTAGGTGAAAAAAAATATAAAAAGATAAAGAAAATTATTTATAAATCTTTTCAAATTGATATTTCTTTTTTTAATAATAGTCTACCAATTCTTGTCCAAAATATTCTAACTGAAAAGGTTTTATTTGAAGACCAACAACAAGCTTTAGACCATGCATTATCTGCTTATGCTAAACAAAATAATAAAGTCATGTTGGGTGTAGAGACATTTCAAGACCAATTGGATATCCTCTCTAAAATACCGATTAATTATCAATTAAAACAATTAAAAGATACCGTTAAAAATATATCTAATTTTAGAGCTGAAATTAAGTATTTAGCCGATTTATATCAAGAAGAAAACATTAGAAAACTGTATAAATCAACCAAAAAAAGTGCAGGAAAACTAAGGAACTTAATGCTCTATGATAGAAATTTCAAAATGGCTGATAAAATGGGCGATTTAATGCTTGAAAATAGCTGTACTTTTGCAGTAGGTGCTGCCCATTTATGGGGAGAAAAAGGCATTATTAAATTGATAAAAGATAAAGGATTTAGAATTAAACCACTTCTTAAAACTCAAAATGACTTAGTTTGATAAAGAATTTTTGTTATTATATTGATATTAATAATAATATAATGATATAATAATATTTATCAATATAATATTCTATAAGCTCTTAGTATATTTGCATTATTATTTAAAAATTAATTTTAATATTTAATACAATGGCTAAATTTAGATCAGGTGTACTTTATGGTGATGAAGTTCAAGAAGTATTGGACTATGCGAATAAAAATGATTTCGCTTTACCAGCAGTTAATGTAGTAGGGAGTAATTCTATCAACGCAGTTATGGAAACAGCAAAAAAGGTAAATTCTCCTGTTATTATACAGTTTTCAAATGGAGGAGCTATTTTCAATGCTGGAAAATCATTGTCAAATGATAATCAACAAGCGGCTATACTTGGAGGTATTGCAGGTGGTTTGCATATTCATACATTGGCGGAAGCTTATGGTGTTAGTGTAATTTTACATACAGACCATTGTGCTAAAAAATTATTGCCTTGGATTGATGGTCTATTAGATTATGGAGAACGTTTTTACGAAAAACACAAACGTCCTTTGTACTCTTCTCATATGTTGGATTTGAGTGAAGAAACTTTAGAAGAGAATATAGAAATTTCTAAAAAGTATTTGAGAAGAATGAAAGATTTAGGAATGACTATCGAAATAGAATTAGGTGTAACAGGAGGTGAAGAAGATGGAGTAGATAATACGGATATAGATTCTTCTAGATTATATACTCAACCAGAAGAAGTTGCGTACGCTTATGAAGAATTAATGAAAATAAGCCACAGATTCACAGTAGCAGCTGCTTTTGGTAATGTACATGGAGTTTATAAACCAGGTAATGTAGTATTGACTCCTAAAATATTAAAAAATTCACAAGAGTTTATCAAAGAAAAATTCAATACCAAAGATAATCCTGTGAATTTTGTTTTTCATGGAGGTTCAGGTTGTTCTCGTGAAGAAATAAGAGAAGCTATTGAATATGGAGCTATAAAAATGAACATAGATACAGATATGCAGTGGGCATTTGCTTCAGGAATTAGAGATTATTTTAATGATAAAAGAGAATATCTGAAAACGCAAATAGGAAATCCTGAAGGAGACGATATACCAAACAAAAAGAAATATGATCCTCGTGTTTGGTTAAGATACTCAGAAGGTTATTTTGTAAAAAGACTAGAACAAGCATTTGAAGATTTGAATTGTATCAATAGAAATGCTTAAAATGTTTATATAGATAAATACATAAAAAACAGGCTAAAAATTAGCCTGTTTTTTTATAAAAATAATTTATTTATTGAATTTTCAATATTTATTGAAAATAATGTAACAAAATTCAAATAACTTCGTTGTAAAGAATGAAACAAATAGAATAATTATGGAGCCTACACATCAAATTCCAAGTCAATTTTTAAAAGTAGATTTTATAATACAATTAATATTAATCATATTAATTGTATTGACGATACCTACGGTTTTTTTTCCCTTATTATTAGCTATACCATTTGGAGCTTGGCAAGTAATAAGTGGTATAATTGGAGCGATTTATAGCAGCAAATGGAGAAGAATATATTTATTATCAGTAGGATTGTATTTCAGTATTGGATATGCATTTATATCAATGTTTCAATATGGAAATATGCCTTTTGAGCCTGTTTTAAATTTATTTGCTTTTTTAGTGCCATTGGTATTAGGTATAATTTACTTCGTA
>JAHDBK010000382.1 GCA_020630455.1 Saprospiraceae bacterium | reverse complement strand
TTATTATTTTTGATTGACAAAAAATTTATAAAATGAAAAATATCATTCTTAGCTTTTCTATTATTTTCTTTATACAATGTAATCAAAATACGGATACAACTGTTCAGCAAGAAAATGAGCAGGAAAATGTAGTACAAGAAGAAGCCAATCCCGAAAGAGAAGCCATAGAACAAGTTATTCAAAATTATTTTGATGGTTGGTTGACGGGAGATTCTACATTGGTCGGCTCGGCAATGCACGGGACTTGTCATTTGAAATATATCAGAGATGGAAAAATGGGCGTCCGCAACAGAACAGAATACCTCAGCGGCTTTAAACCAAGACCTCGCTTAGAAAATGCAGAAGGTAGAATCATTGATATCGACATCACAAGAACTGCTGCCTCTGCAAAAATTGAATTAGAAACCGAAAAACGTCTTTTCACAGATTATTTCAACCTATTAAAAGAAGATAACCGTTGGTATATTACGGATAAAGTATCTACTAGTATTAATAAGTAAGATAAAGAAATTTCTCTTGACTACTCTAAAGGTGGTAGTTTATTATTAATATAATCTCAATCCTAATTTAGGGTTTTTTAAATCTATAGAAAAGATATGAATGGCTTCGTCATCTTCTCTTTTTCCGTTACCATTTTCATCTTTTCTTGCAAAAATATTCATCATATCGTTATCAATATCATATTCACAATTCATAACAGAATAATCTTTGGGTATAATTAAGCTAGGATTATTACCTTCAATATCAAATTGATAAAATCGTCTTAAATCTTTTTGATTAATTAAGCTGTCTTTATTGGTATCTTCATCATAAACAGATACTAGATAATAATCTCTTTTTATGGGTTCATTTTTTATGGAATCTGCTTCTAAACTCGGATAATATAAGGTATTAATTAGGACATCTTTATCAAAGAGATTTTTTCTTTTATTCTGTTCAATATTATAATGACCAATATTCATCAAATTATATCCATATAATGCTTCTAATCCAGGCAAAAATGGTTTTTCAATACTTTCATAATTAAACTCATCTCTATACCTCTTTACATACCTTTTGTGGTATCTATTAGTACCTGTAAAGTATTCTTCTGTTTTATAATTATAATTAATTTTGTAAACAGTAGTTAATCTAAAGTTTTGATGACCTGTATTTATAACACTCGTTGGTCTTGTGACTAATTCTTTAAATGGTCCTTTTTCTAAATTTTCTTCATCTTCTTTCGAATTATTTTGATTCAGTGAAATTCCGTTTTCTTTTATTTGCTTTTTTCTATTACTAGAACAAGAAATTATAAAAAAACTACTCAATATAAAAATTATTAAAAGTCTCATAAGCATTTATTTTTTTAATTTTTGAATCTTTTCTAAACTGTATTTTTTAGCGTAAGTTTTATACCATTTTATAGCGGTTTCTTCTCCTAAATGGTCATATACATAAGACATCATCTGCTTGCATTCTTCTAAGAATTTTTGCTCATTTATCTTATTCTCTGATGTATTAATAATTGGACGATGGTGAATATATCGCTTAAAATATTGTAAACAAAATGAATGATATTCTTCTGTACACAGTATGAACGTATGCCACATCTCATCTATTATATAAGTACCTCCAAAAATACTTAAATTAAAACCTCTTTTTGCTTTAGTTTCCAATTGTCCCAAATATATCCATTTGATAGTTTCACTAAATATATCTTTTGCTTCTTCATAACTTACTTTATAATCCCTCATAAAAGCAGCTACTACAAATTCGCTGGTAAATAATAAACTACTACCTTTTGAGTAGTCAAGAGAAAATTCTTTATTATTAGTATTTATATTTGGAAATACATGAGAAGACAAAACCTTTAAATAAGGATTGATATTTTCATTTAAATCCATTACTTTTTCATAGGTTTCTCGACCTCTTCTAGCAATATTTTTTATCGAATTGGGATTGGATAATAATTGCTCCATACTATTCAAAAAGACATTATGATTTTTCGGGTTTTCAATTTCAATATAATTGATTTCGGACTGCATTGCTTTTCTAATGGTCAATTTATCGGCCATTTCTTTAGAACAGATTAAACAAGATTGGCTTGCCATAATTTCTAATGGAATTAAACTGTAATGAAAATCAACATCAAAACCATTTTCGAGATAAAAAGTAGCATCAAAATTAGAAATTAAAGCAGGTATTTTCCAAGGAGCGACTGGTGGAATAATATAAGTATTAGAATATAGTAAATCTGAATTTACTATCCTTTTAAAAAATGAGTTCAGTATTTCTTTAGTACCTAAAGGCAAACAGACCAAATTAATTTCAAAGCCTTTCTTTAATAATTGTTCAACTATATCTAAAGCATCAAAACTACCTTTTGCTAAACCTATTTTACCATAGATTCCTATGGTAATTTTTTGAGAATTGAAGCTTTTCTTTTTATTCAAATAATCAGATAAAATAGGATGTTTTGACCACCATATTTTTCCATTATTAAATAATAAATTAATATCAATTTTATTAGCAATATCATTAAAATAAAAAGGCAATAACCGTCCTTTATTTGCTTGGATTAATTGTGATTTTTTAGCTCCTAATTCCTCTAAATGTTTCCAAATATGATGAGAAATATCAGAAATAATATATTTAAAATGAGGGAGATATTGTTTGGCAATTATTTTTAGTTCTTTTTGTTTACTTAGCCTTACAATATCACTTCCTGCGTGAATAAAAACAGAAGGAATATCAAATTCTTTGGCTAATCTAGCCGCTACGATTCCATAAGGAAATAAATACCAAGCCACTAGTAAATCAAAGGATTGTATTTTATGTCTTTCTAGTGCTAATCCATACAATCGAGATTCAAAAAGAGGGGAAAATGGTATGTGAAAATTATCATTTTTATGAAAATTTTCTACATTAAAAACATCAACTGTACCTTTTAAATGATTAAAATTAAAAGGCTCTTCAACATTTAATTGATAAGTTTGTTCAACTTCATTAGCATTAGTTATAAGTTCTACCTGATGTCCTGCCTCAGCTAATGAATACACAAAATCAAATACAGCAGTAGATACCCCACCTTGAATGGGTAAATATTTAGCTATTATTCCTATTTTCATTAAAAAATAAGTATTTATAAAGAAATTTCTTTATAAATATATAGTTATTCTATTTCAAAAACGACTCCATCTAGCAATACACAGCCATAGCCTTTTGCTACTACATCTTGCTTCAAATTAGATAATAAATCTTTTAAAACTTCATCTTTTTGGGCTTCGTCTTTTACTTTAATCTGCACATTAATCACATTATCTCCAGAAGTTTCATTAGTACTTAATGAACTATTTTTTAAACTGTCTTTTTCCATTATTTTATTATTTTTAATTCTAAAATGCTAATTTAATAATTTATTGTTCAGCTACAAAGTTCATATAAATTTAAATTAAAACATTTTTAAAGTTTTTATGTTATTAAGTATAAAATTAATATCATGAAAAATAAAACTATACAACAGATTATTCCTGCCCAAAAAGTAAATATGGGAGGGCATTTATTGGATCAACCCTTACCCATTGGTCAGATTGATTATATCGACCCTTTTTTATTGATACATCATTGGAAAAGTGAGATGCGAGGAGGACAAAAACCTCAAGACGTAGGCGTTGGTCCTCACCCACATCGTGGCTTTTCTCCTGTTACTTTTGTATATAAAGGAAATGTTCAACATAGAGATTCTCTAGGGAATAATGAAACAGTATTTGAAGGCGGTACACAATGGATGCATGCTGGAAAAGGAATCACCCATAGTGAGCGTCCTAATGCTGATATTGCGGACAAAGGAGGAGAATTAGAATTCATTCAATTTTGGGTCAATAGCCCTTCAAAACACAAAATGGATACCGCTTCTTATCTTCCTTTATCCAAGGAAGAAACGCCATCTATTAATGAAAATGGAGTAGAAGTATCGGTTGTAGCAGGTGAGTACAAGGGAATAAAAGGACCAGCTCCTACCCTTTCTCCAATGACTTTATTAAGAGGCAATTTTGAAGCAGGTGGAGAACATACTTTCAATATCAATGAGCAATATAATACTATCTTATATCTATTAGACGGTCGTCTTGAAATTGACAATCAAATCGTTAAAGAAAAAGATATGGTTATTTTTAATAATGATGGTCAATTTTTCAATGCTAAAGCTTTAGAAAGCACTCGATTCATGTTATTATCAGGTAGACCTTTGAATGAAAAAGTAAATAGTTATGGACCATTTGTGATGAATAGTTCTACTGAAATCCTTCAAGCATTGAGAGATGCTCAAATGGGGAAAATGGGAGTATTGATTGAGGAGTTTTAATTAGGAATTGATCTAATTAATATAAAAAATGAAAGTATTTAGCGAAATTTCGCTAAATACTTTTTATATTAGAGCATGTTTAAAATTTATCACAATGAAAATCAATAGATAAAGATTTTGGAGAAATAAATATT
>JAHDBK010000381.1 GCA_020630455.1 Saprospiraceae bacterium | reverse complement strand
GTATAATAATCAGAGTTAAAAAATGAGTGAGTTAAAAAAATAGCGTCTTGGTTCTCAGCCTTGACGCTTTTTTTGTTTTATGCATTTATTAATAATTTCTTTTAAAAAGTATAATAATAAATAGGTACCATTATTAAACCAGAAAGCATTAATAATTTAGTTATTTGACTTATATGATGAAAATGGGTGTTTTCATTAGCTTTTATTGTTTTTAATAATAAATATAAGGAAGGTATAAAAATGAAGAGTAGGGTATAAGCAATTAATATAAAATGATAATTATTAATTATTAAATTATAAATCATATATATCATAAATAAAATAAAAATTCCTAAAGTAGTCAAAGCGGTATTTTTTGCTGTTTTTTGTCCCATTACAATAGGCAATGTTTTACATCCTTCTTTTTCGTCTCCCTCTTTATCTTCTATATCTTTTATGATTTCTCTATATAATGTTGTTAAAAAAGCAAATAATGTATAGGCAAAAAATACCTGATACACTTGTTTTTGAATGTCTATTTCTAATAAAAAATAAGCATTTCTTTCTGCAAAAAGAACAAAAAAGGCAACGCCAGCACAAAATAGAGATACAATTAAATTTCCTATTAATATTCTTTTCTTGAAATAGGTAGAGTATAAATACAATGACAATACTGCAATAGGATAAATTATAAGAAGTCCTAATTGATTGATATAATCTGCCAAGTAAAAAGCGATGACAAAACCTAATAAAACTACAATAGTATAAAGGATGTAGGCATTCTTAACAGATATAAATTGTGAAACAAAAACGGTGTCAGGTCTATTTCTTTTATCTATAGGATAATCTACAATATCATTAATTATATTACCCGAAAGGGTAATTAAAACAGTATCTATTACAAATAATAAAAAATGAAAATTGTCGAGACTTCTACCAATTGATTCTTGTTCTAAAAAAGGAACTAATAATCCATATAAAAGCAAATACTGGGTAAGAGCAACTATTATTAAATTGGGTAATCGTATAAATTTTAATAAAGCCTTAACCATTAAATAATAAAGAGTTTTTGTTATTTTATATGCAATTTAAAATAATAGGTTCGGTTAGTATGGGATTGCTCATATTACTATCTCTATCCATTATTTGTATTTCATAAATTACAGTATCTGTTGGAATAGATGGTGTAGCAAAACATGGAGGAAATACCTCAGTGACACAGCAAGTAGTAAAAACGGCAATTGATATTTCACCAGAGATGCCATTACTAACTCCTTGGTCAGGAATAAAGGGAATTCTATATTGATTGGCTAAGAATCCGTCTCTAGTATCTGTTAAAAAAACATCTAAAAAATTTTGGTCAGGTTCTGAACCTAAATTGCCATCTCCATCTGTAAAATAAAAAGTCACAGTCAAAGAATCATCATTAAATTGAGATTGATCCATGTTGTTTTTGGTCATGGATAAGTATTCAATATATGGTTCTTCTGGATAATCAGGTGGTTCGGTACACCCATTAATTAAATAGGATAAGCTGATAATTGTAGTTATTATTAAAAAAAATCTCATCTAATTGTTTATTTTAATTGTAAGTATAACGACTTTTGCAATTATTATATTGATATGAAAACAAATATTATTAAAAATATTAAAAATATGCAAGATAAGGATTTTGAAAAAATCGCTTTATCTATCTTTCATTATCAATATGAACACAATTCACTATATAAAAGATTTGTAAATCTATTAAAAATCAATCCTAAAGGTATTCAAAGTATCTATCAAATTCCACATTTACCCATTCAATTTTTTAAAAATTATCACATAAAAACTGGGGAATTTAATGAAGAGTTAATCTATACAAGTAGCGGAACCAGTTCTAGTCAGACCTCAAAACATTTTGTATGTGATAAAGATTGGTATCTAAATAATACGCTTAAAATATTTGAAGATGAATATGGAAGTCTAAATAATTATAGAATTTTTGCCTTATTACCTTCATATTTAGAACGAAAGGGCTCTTCTTTAATTGATATGGTTGATTTTTTCATGAAGTCAATTCCAAGTAAAGATAAAGGATTTTTTTTATATAATAATAATGAATTAGCTGCTAAATTATTAGAAAAGAGCGATAAAAAAACCTTATTAATTGGAGTTAGTTTTGCCTTGCTAGATTTTGCTGAAAAGTATTCATTTCCATTAGAAAATACTATAATTATGGAAACAGGAGGAATGAAAGGAAGGAGAAAAGAAATGACAAGAAAAGAAGTTCATCACATTCTAAAAAAGGCATTTCAACTGGAAAATATACATTCTGAATATGGAATGACAGAGCTTTTATCTCAGGGATATTCTAAGGGTAATGGTATTTTTAATCCTAATCAAATGATGAAAGTATGGGCAAGAGAAATTGCTGACCCATTTGAAAAATGTAAAAATAATAGGGTAGGAGCAATTAATATCATCGACTTGGCAAATATCGATTCTTGTGCTTTTATTGCTACTGACGATTTAGGTAGAGTTAATGATAATGGTCAATATGAAATCTTAGGTAGATTGGATAATAGTGATGTAAGAGGTTGTAATTTGATGGTATTATAATATATTAGATAATCAGATAATAGACTATAGACATTCAACTTTTTAAAAATAAAATTTTTACCACTTTATTAAATGACGAACTCATATTTTAAATAGGGATTAGTATTACATTAATAAGCAATTGATCCAATCCGTAAAAATATGAAACAATAATCCTATTATAAAGAGTCTTTGCCAATGCTTTTTTATTATTATTAATAAAATAATATAAATAATTATAGCAGGATAAGAATGTAAATAATGAAATCCAACACTACATCTTTGAGGGTCAAAAATAGGATTGGCGAATAAATGATCCAAATCAATCACCATTGTTGATAATAATACTAAATATGCCTTTTTCCATTTATTTTTATCGTAATAATATGCGATTAAAACGATAAAAATAAAATGCATAGAATAATGTAAAATGTCGGCGTATAATAACAAATTTTATTTATTAATCGAGTGTTAAGCCATTACCTCCATATTCATCAAGTCTTCTATTTCTTCTGCTTCTACTGGGATATGCCCCATTAAGTCAAAAGGTTGATGGTCTGTTACTAAAATATCATTTTCTAAACGAATACCAAAGCCTTCTTCAGGAATATAAATTCCAGGTTCACATGTGAACACCATCCCAGACTCAATAGGGAGATATCTATTGCCCAAATCGTGTACATCTAATCCTAAATGATGTGAAGTACCATGCATAAAATACTTTTTGTATGCAGGTAATGCAGGGTCTTGTTTTTCAACATCATGTTTCGAAATTAATTTCAAACCAATTAGTTCACTTTCCATCATTTTACCCACTTCCTTGTGGTATTCTTCCAAATTAGTACCTGGGACGAGTAATTGGGTTGCTCCTTTCATGACTCTTAAAACAGCATTATAAACGTCTTTTTGTCGCTTGGTAAATTTTCCATTTACAGGAATTGTTCTACTCAAATCTGCTGAATAGTTGGCATATTCTGCTCCAAAATCCATTAATAATAAATCACCATCTTTACATATTTTATTGTTTTCAGCATAATGTAAAACATTATTATTCATACCTGAAGCAATAATAGGTTCATATCCATGACCATTGGCTCCATTTCTGATGAATTCGTGTATGATTTCAGCTTCTACTTCATATTCTTTAACACCAGGTTTGAGGAAACTCAAAACTCGTCTAAATGCTTTATTGGTAATGTCGCAAGCTCTTTTTAAAAGGAGGATTTCTTGTTCTGATTTAATCATCCTCAATTTTTTAAGAATATTTTGAGAACGGTGATATTTGTGACTTGGGTAGTTTTTAGTAATTTCTTGAGCAAATCTCAAATCTCTTCCTAAAACTTCAGATTCAAATCTGTCATTTTCATTAGAATTGAGGTAAACCCTATCGGCTAACAATATCAATTCTTTTAGAATGACATCCATATCTTCAAGCCAATACACTTTTTTGATTCCTGAAATAGCAGTTGCTTCTTCCTTAGTGTATTTATGTCCTTCCCAAACAGCAATGTATTCATTCGTTTTTTTGATGAATGCAATTTCCTCAAATCCCTCTTTTATACAATCTGGAAAAAGAACAACAACAGCTTCGGGTTGGTCGAGACCAGAGAGATAAAATAAATCCGAATTTTGTCTAAACTTAAAATATTGGTCACCATTTCTAGGCATCATATCATTAGAATGAAATATGGCAATAGATTTGGATTTCATCATTTTAGCAAAACGCATTCTATTGAGCTTAAATAATCCGGGATTAATGGTATCGTACTTGGAAATAGACATAATGTATTTAATTTTTTTACAAATATATTATTATGTTTAATAGAGTATGTCTAAATTTAGATTTTATTTTAAGATTAATAACGGTAAAAAATAAATTCGACATTTTAGATAGTAGATTTTGATTTTAATTGAGGCAAAA
>JAHDBK010000380.1 GCA_020630455.1 Saprospiraceae bacterium | reverse complement strand
TTTACTCATGTTTTATATCTTTATCATTAAATTTCTGTTATGTTGCTGCTAACGGCGGTGCTGGCGCAATACACACAAATTCACAGCAGCCGAACCTGAAACAAAAATACTAAATAGTTCACAATTCCCCGAAAGTAGAAGAAAAAAGTGAATTTGTGTGATTGCCGCTAGCACATTGTTGTCTTCTAGTTTTTCAAGCGGGTGAGCCTTTTTTCTTCCAATCTTTTTACCAATGTTTCAGATTATTTTACAGTTTTTAAATTATCATATCTTTGTCAATATCTCGTTTTTACCAAGCAAGGACTCGAAATTTTCGGGCTTTTTAGCCCAAACTTTCAGCCGAACAAAAGCTAGTGTTTTTCTGTCAACATCTCGTTTTTCACCAAGTAAGAACTCGAAATTTTCGGGCTTTTTAGCCCAACTTTTAACCGAACAAAAGCTAGTATTTTTCTGTCAACATCTCGTTTTCACCAAGCAAGAACTCGAGACTTTTCGGGCTTTTTAGCCCAAACTTTCAGCCGAACAAAAGCTAGTATTTTTCTGTCAACATCTCGTTTTTACCAAGCAAGGACTCGAGACTTTTCGGGCTTTTTAGCCCAAACTTTCAGCCGAACAAAAGCTAGTATTTTTCTGTCAACATCTCGTTTTCACCAAGCAAGAACTCGAGACTTTTCGGGCTTTTTAGCCCAAACTTTCAGCCGAACAAAAGCTAGTATTTTTCTGTCAACATCTCGTTTTTACCAAGCAAGGACTCGAAATTTTTCGGGCTTTTTAGCCCAACTTTTAACCGAGCAAAAGCTAGCATTTTTCAGTCAACGTCTCGTTTTGAACTCCAAAATAGGAGGGTGGGCAAAATTGAAGACAACGAAAGTACACAAGCGGATATTTCGGCAATTGCTAGCGAGCCAAGATAGAAAAACAAAGTTTTACTTACCTTTTCAATCGAAAGTAGAAAACTGAAGGTTGCTTGCCGAAATCGACTTGTGTACATTGTTAGGCTCAGTTTTCTATTTTACTTTTTCGTGTATCGAGTTGATTAAGTCATTATTAGCACCAGTTAATATATATATTTTATTTTTAAGTTCGTTTTTAAACAATTTAGTAGCCTCTTCTAATTGTTCTATTAATTTTTGAGATGTCTTAGATTGAACATTTGAAATATAGAAAAAATATTCAATTTTATTTTCATCTATTTCATGAGAAACTTTGCTAATAAATTCAGTAAAACCATAAAGAAATATATTTTCAATAATACTTTCATCACTAAAAATACTAATTGCTATTTTCTTTTCCTTTACTTCAAATATTCCATCAAACATATCTTCACCTTCTTTTGAGTAAGCTCCATGTTTGCCTAATTTTAAAGCTTTAATTTTATCTGAATTTGAGAGTGAAACTAATAAGCCTTCATGGTATTCATTATATTTACTAATTGCATCTTCTCTTTCTTGCTTATTTCTTCTTCTTATTTCTTCTTCTTCTGGCGTTAATTTTTCAGTAAGAGATTTAGTAATTTCTTGTTCTATCTTATCTCTATCTCTAATATTTTTAGATGATAATTTATCGGCTATTAGACCAACTCTACCTGCAATAATATCTTCTATACGTTTTTCAGTTACACCAGTTGATGATTCTATTCTTTGTAAAACTTCAATAGTTTTAGTGAAAATTTGATTTTGTTGCTCTATACTTTTATCATTTCTTTCAATCATAATTTTTTCTGACGATTTTCCTAAATTTATAGCTGCAATTGCTAATACCACAGATGCTGTAGAAAGAACTAGTGATGAAATAAATCCTATTAATTCTATAGTAGAAATATTAATTTGCTCTTTGTGTAAAATATTTTGAAAAATTAAGAATGCAATTATTCCTAGAATAAAAGCTATTAATAATAACCCTAATTTTTTGTAACTAATCATATATTTTATTTATTGATAAACTCGTTAAAATATTTCAAACTTAACCCTATTCTGACCAACAACCAAAATGATTTTTGATTATTTAACTCTTTAGAGAAATCCTATTTTTTTAAATTGGCGAATTGAGCCTAACGGCGGTACAAACAGCGTGCGACCGCATGGGAGCATGACTGTTTTGTACATTGTTAGACGACGAATTTAATATTCATGCTCAACAGTTATTTTACTTTTAATCTTCCAAATAGAAAATACCACTTCAATAGAAATCTGCTCTAAAGGGTAATCAGGATTACATGATATTAAATTTAATAATTTATTTTCAATATCCAGTTCTAATTCTTTTAAAACCATACCTTTTTCTCTAGTTTCAACAATATAAGCAGTATTTTTTTTTATTAAATTTTTCAGATACTGCATTTTCAAGTCGATATTATCAGTTAAAAAACTGTCAGTTACCCTCTTACATTTCAAAGTTTGTCCTTCATAATATCTAGGCTCCATACTTGAACCTTTAATTTCAAAAAACTTTTCATCAGTATTCAGTTTTCCTGTAATATCTTCAGGTGTAATTTTTTTAATTTTTCCTACTTCATTTAAATATTCTTCAGGATAACCAGCACTAACAAATTCCAATACAATATTTTCAAAATCTGTTTCTTTTATAAGACATTTTTCTTCTTCAAATATTTTATTTATCTCTCTAATTAATTCTGTAAATGCTTCATCCTTTGTTTTGTATTTATCAATTTCTATTGTTTCTAATTTTTCAAAAAATGTATTCCCTAAAAAGCAAGACTCAATAATAATAGGTAATATAACAAGGTCTTCTGAATTCTTATTAAGTAATTCTATATCAACAGCGCAGTTATTGAAGTAATTTTTTGATAAGAGAACAATGTTTATGGTAGCATTCTTTATCGAATTTAAAACAGAATACTTATTAATTTTTCCTAAATAACTACTAGAACGGGTTATTTCAATACTTTCTCTATTACAATATGGATTGAGGTGTGTTTTCAACCATTCATGGTATTGTTGGTCTTTAGAAGAATATGATATGTTGATTTTAAAATCCAAATGAAAAATATTATACAATTTGTTAGCACAAATATATTATATTTTCATTTAAAAACAAAATGTTTTATATTTTACTAAATTGTTTTATCTTCAATTTCTTGTCATAACGAATCTATTTCTTGTATAAGTTTTACCCACAATCTTTCCTTTTCTGACTCATCCATATCTATTACAGTATGATTTGGAGAATTTACTCCCTGTATTTCAATCAATTCTGGGAAGTTTTTTAGGAAAACTGGTTTAACAAAAATTATAAACATTTTTGCTTGTTGTTCCTTAGACATCTTTAGAATATAAGGCAGCTCTTCATCCATTATAAATTTTGAATTCATAAAGTTAGAGCTGATAAACAAAATATATGCGACAGAGCTATTTAGAGCTTTATCAATTTCCTTTTTCCAATTTTGTCCTATTCTAATTCTACTATCATCCCACAAAACCCATTTATCTTTTAAAGTATTAAAATGAGTCCTAAATGAATCAAGATACTCTTTATCCTTGTGGCTGTAGCTAATAAAAATATTTTTTTCCATATTCTTTTTGTCGTCTAACGGCAGAACACATACCCAAATACGAGAATCCATCTGCGGATTTAAAGTGAAATGCCTAAGTTAAATTCTCTTTTTTCACCGAAAGTGGAAAATGACGATTAAAGGTTCTCGTAATTGTGGTATGTGCTATGTTCCCTGCAGCACTTTATTTTATTTTTCCAGTTTGAATATTTATTAGTGTATTTTCTAGAAGATTCTCATCTATTTCAGAAACCCTGATTGGTGGGAAAGGAGTGCAACTACATCCAGTACCTTCAATAAACCAAGTGTAATTTATATACCTTAAATTTATTGCACTTTGTATATGATTTTTATTTTTCTTACAAAAGTCACATAATCTGTCCGTTACAATTTCAACCTGAATTTCACTTTCATTAGAACTTTTATAAAACATCAAATCTATATTTTGGTCATTGTTTCCAACATTATATAATCTAAGAGGGTCTGGTAATACCTCTGTGTATAATTCATGAAATTTTGTTCTTATTGAATTTTCATTTAGTGATATTTCCGATTCAAATTTACCTTTTTCTGTTTTTATCCAATTTACTTCTATACCATGATAATTAGTAAAATAATTTACATCTTTCTCTATTTTTTTATCGTATTTTATTTCTAAAAGAATACACTCACAATTACAAATCTTTGGTCTGTGAATCTGCCTTTTAATTATTTTATACTCCAATTGATTTTTGAACTTTTCTTCAAGTAGATATTTTAATCTAGTTTCAAGTTTCTTATTCATTTTTTAGTTTTTTTAGTTTTGATAAAATAGACTTTTTAACTTTGATTTACTTACATCAAAGTTCATAATATTTTTCATTTTTCTAACTTTCCTCGAAAAGAAAATCTGATTATTCTTAAGTTTGTGTTGAAGGGAACGGAAGTACACTAGCAGGTATTCGGCAACTCTAGCAATTCAAAAGTGAAAAA
>JAHDBK010000379.1 GCA_020630455.1 Saprospiraceae bacterium | reverse complement strand
AATATTTATAATAATAAAATCTTTAACAAATAATTATATTTTTTCCGTACCAATTTAATTACCTTTGCACTCTGTAAAGTATCAATTAGTCTTACAAATCTATTTTTTATGGAAATTAAAGTAGTTAATCATTCAAAAAATCAATTACCTCAATACGAAACGGAAGGTAGTGCAGGAATGGATTTGAGGGCAGATATTCAAGAAGAAATCACCTTACAACCCTTAGAAAGAAAAATAATTCCAACAGGTTTATATATAGAATTACCTATTGGATATGAAGCTCAAATTAGACCTAGGAGTGGTTTATCTTATAAAAGAGGACTTACATGCGTCAATACTCCAGGTACTATAGATAGTGACTATAGGGGTGAAATTGGAGTCTTAATGATAAATCTCTCTAATTTACCGCAAACCATTTCGCAAGGAGAACGCATTGCACAAATGGTTATCGCCCGATACGAAAGAGCGGAATGGCAGGAGGTTCAAAAACTCAACGATAGCACAAGAGGTACAGGCGGATTTGGTTCTACTGGTACAAAGTAAAGTTTTGGAATTTCTTATTAAATTTTAGAATTATTACATTATTAATAAAATCAAAAACGAAAAAGAAAAATGAAAATCATTGTTCCAATGGCAGGAAGAGGTTCAAGATTAAGACCTCATACATTGACCGTTCCAAAACCATTAGTACCTGTAGCGGGAAAACCGATAGTACAAAGATTAGTAGAAGATTTAGCATCTAACTTTAAAGGAGAATTAGAAGAAATTGCTTTCATTATTGGAGACTTTGGAACGGAAGTTGAAAGAGATTTAATGAAAATTGCTGAAAATTTAGGAGCAAAAGGAAGCGTTTATCATCAAAACCAACCTTTAGGAACAGCTCATGCCATTTTATGTGCAGAAGAAAGTTTAAGCGGTAATTTGATTGTAGCATTTGCGGATACATTATTCAAAGCTGACTTCAAATTCAATACAAACGAAGATGGTATTATTTGGACTCAAAAGGTTGAAGACCCTTCTGCTTATGGAGTAGTGAAATTAGATGATGCTGGTTATATAACAGATTTTGTTGAAAAACCAGATACATTTGTTTCAGATATGGCTATTGTTGGAATTTATTATTTTAATGATGGTGAAAATTTGAAAAACGAATTACAATATTTATTAGACAACAATATTAAAGACAAGGGAGAGTTTCAATTGACTAATGCCTTAGAAAACATGAAAAGTAAAGGCAAGAAATTCCGTCCTGGTGTAATTGAAGAATGGTTAGATTGTGGAAATAAAGACGCAGTGGTTTATTCTAACCAAAGAGTTTTAGAATTTAATAAAGGAAAAGAATTAGTACACAAAAGTGTTAAAACGAACAATAGTGTGATTATTCCTCCTTGTTATATAGCTGAAGGAGTCGAATTACACAATTCAATAGTAGGTCCACACGTTTCATTAGGTGAGAACACTATCATAAGCAACAGCCTTATAAGAAATAGTGTTATTCAAAGTGATAGTCAAGTTAATGACGCCATTTTGGAAAATTCAATGTTAGGAAACAAAGCGACTTACCAAGGCAAAGCCTCCAACATTAGTTTAGGAGATTATTCTAATTATAAATAATAATATGAGTAGAGCGGTAATACATTTATTTGTTTTTATTTTGATTTTAAATCATTCATTAACTGGACAAGATGATCGTCCTAGTTTAGCTGATATAGAATTACAAAAAATCTTCATTGAAGCTAATAAAGAAAAATTATTAGAACATTATGAAGATGCCGCTTATCTTTTTCAAGAGGTATTAAAAAAAGACCCTGACAATCATTCTGCTGCTTATGAATTAGCTAGAATGTATGACGTTTTAGAAAAAGATGCATTAGCTTTAAAAACAATAAAAAAAGCCGTCAAATTAGCCCCTGATAATATTTGGTATCAAGACTTCTACGCATTAGTATTAGATAGGAACAAACAATATGAGGCTGCTGCACAAGTCTATAATGGCTTGGCTAAGAAAAATCCAGACAATGAATATTTCTTATTTCAAGAAGCCTCATATTATGAAAAAGCAAATCAACCAACAAAAGCCATTGTTGTTTATGATAGATTAGAAAAAGTAGTAGGAATTAATGAAGAATTAATTCGTAAAAAATATAGCTTGTATTATGAAATGGGAGACTATAAAGTAGCTGAAAAAGAAGTTCAAAAACTGATTAAAATTGCTCCTGAAAACACCAATTATTTACATATATTGGCAGAGTTTTATACCGCTATCAAAAAAGATAATGAAGCAGAAAAGGTATATCAACAAATTCTAAAGATTGACCCAAATGATGCAGATGCTAATGTAGCTATGGCCAATAATTTTAAAGAGAGTGGCAATCACTTCAAATATTTAAAAACAATAGAGCCAATCATATCTCAAGGAGAAACAAACATCGATGTTAAAATAAAAGAGTTGTTTCCTTATATTAATATCATTAGCGAAAGTAAAGATCAAGAATTAAAGATTTATGTTTTGAGCTTAGCAGAAAAACTTACAGAAGTTCATCCTGACGATGCTAAAGCATACTCTCTTTATGGGGATATTTTATATCACGCTGGTCAAAATCAAAAGGCTTTAGAAGCTTATGAATCCACTCTTAAATTAGACAAATCTGTTTTTCCTGTATGGGAACAGATGATGTATATTAATTATGAAACAGGTAAAAATGATGAATTAATTGCATTGTCTGAAAAAGCAATGGATTACTTCCCTAATCAAGCTAAAGTCTACTATATGAATGGTATGGGACAATTTGAATTAGGTGAATATCGCGAAGCTACTCTTATGTTTGAACAAGCTCTAATGATGGCTGGAAAAAACATAGAATTGAAATTTGACCTTTACAATAGATTAGGAATTACTTATTTTAAACTAAAAAAATATGAGCGTTCCAACTCCATGTTTGACAAGGCAGTAAGCATTGCTCCTGAAGCATATATCGCATTACACAACTATAGTTATCATCTAGCTCTTCGAGGAGAATCTCTTCCTCATGCCGAACAATTGGCACTAAAAGCCACAGAGCTTAAACCTGATTATTTTCCAATTGAGACAAACATGGCTTTTGTTTATTATAAAATGGAAAAATACAACGATGCTAAAAAGTGGATTGAAAAAGCACTAAAAAATGGAGGTTCTAACAGTCCAGAAACACTTGAACTTTATGGTGACATTTTGATTCAAACAAAAAACAAAGATAAAGCTGTAGAACAATGGAAACTCGCTAAAACAAAGGGTGGCAATTCAGATAGCCTTGATAAAAAAATCAATAATTTATAATTCTTTTCATTAGACTTTCCACTTAAAAGACTGCAAATAATAACAAAATTTTGTTATTATTTATTTTTCTCATTCCTATTAATTAAAATATAATTTATCATAAATTCATTTTCATTTATAAAATACTATATTTGTTGTAAAGCAAATGAAAATTTATGTTTGAAAATTTATTTAAACTGAGAGGAGCACTTACTTCCCAACAAAAAATAGTTCTAGGAATTATTGGTCTTGTCATTTTTTTAGCTTTATGGGCCTTAGTAGCAGAACTCGTTTCTGAGCAAACTGTCAGAAAAATCATTCCAACTAATGGAGAAGAATTAGTAATTCAAGACAGAAAATATTACGAAAATGATTCTTTAAGAGGAGAACACCTTGACTTAATCAATTCTTTCAACAATGAAGAATTAGCCCAATATGGTTTAGAACGCGTAAAGGTTTACAACAAACTTTCAAGACCACTCAACATCATTAAAGCATTTCCCGTATTGATTAATAAATATAATTTATTTGAGAATACAGGTAAATCGTTGTGGATTAATCTTGCTGCTTACTTTTTTGCCATTATTATTGCCCTACCCATTGGTTTTGCATTAGGGCTGATTCCACTAATTCGGGGACTTTTTGGTAAAATATTAGATGCTTTTAGGTTTATTCCTTTAGCTGCTGTTACCTATATTTTTGTTGCATGGTTTGGGTTTTATAATGATATGAAAATCGCTTTCCTTGCTTTTGGTATTATCGTGTATCTCATCCCTGTAATCGTACAGAGAATTGATGAGGTAAAAGATGTGTATTTAAAAACGGTATTCACTCTAGGGGCAAGTACTTGGGATACGATTAGAGATGTTTATATTCCTTCTGTTATTTCGAGAATTTCTGATGATATTAGAGTATTAACGGCTATCTCTTGGACTTATGTTACCGTTGCCGAAATGGCCAATAATACAGGAGGTCTTGGAGGTATGATTTATAGTCTGCGTAGACAAAGTAATACCGATTATGCATTTGTAATTTTGATTGTAATTATTTTAATAGGAATTCTTCAAGATTATATATTAAAATTATTAGATCGCATTCTTTTTAAATATAAATATACTGAAAGAGGAGGAAGGTAGTCAGTTATCAGTTATCAGTTATCAGTTATCAGTTATCAATGGAACGTGAGAGATT
>JAHDBK010000378.1 GCA_020630455.1 Saprospiraceae bacterium | reverse complement strand
ATTTTGTAGTAGACATTACACCAGATATAGAAGGCAATCAATATAGAATTAGAGCGATTGATTTTGACCAACAGAGTTATGAAGGAAAAAAAAGATTTTATTTACCTCAATATTTTAAAGAAAATAATCCTATTATATTTTTAGGAATAGAGCACATGAATGCTTCAACAGTTAAACAATATCAATTAGAAGAACGAAGTAATATTGCCAATCGAATTAAATATAACTTACCTAGAGTTCAAGAATTATTGAGTATAATGCAAAAATCAAATATCTCCTCTTCCCGAAAAGTAGATTTATTGAAGAAAGAATTAGCAAGGCATCATACTAATGATATTTTTTTAGATTGTAAAAATATGGGTGAAATTGTTTTGACCAATATAGAATTGTTATTGAGCAAGGAATTTAAACAAAGTATTATGACTTTATAATTATTGTTAATAAAAAAACTATATTTGTGATGAACTTAAACTAGCTTGTCACATGTTCAGAATGCATATTATATTGCTTTTCTGTTTGTATACTAATATTCTTTTCTCAAAAGAAGAAAATAGGTATTTTGTTTCTCATGATATAGAAATAAATGAACAAGAGTCTGATGCCCTATCTTATTATTATGAACAATCCATTTTAAGTTTTGAACCAGATACTCTATTAAAACATATTAATACCTCCTTTCTAAATAGTAAAATTGACTTTTATAAAGCGAATTGCTTATACTTAAAATCTAGAATTTTAAAATTAATCAATCAAAATGAAGCACTTTTAGAGGTGCTTTTAGAAAGCAAATCTTATTTAGAAAAAAAGTATGATAATTCAGTTTTGCTAGGAAGTGTCTATTTAGAGCTTTCATTATTGAGTACATTGTCAGAAGAAGAAATTAAAAAATATAGGAAACTATCAAAAATTATTTTAGAAAAATATCCTCATAGTGTTGCTTACGCAGAATATTTATATCACGAAGGAAGGGCTTTGTCATTAAGGCGTAAATCTAGATTTATTAAGTACTATTATAAATCATATTTTATCCTCAAAAAAAAGTTATTTTATTATAAAATGACGATGTCAAATAAAGTAATGCAATATGAAATTCAGCAGTTGATTAATAATGTTTCAAGAGGTATAGGATATTATTATGAAATAAAAGGAAAAACAAGTAAGTGTGAGCATTATTATAATTTGGGGCTTGATTCAGATAGAGTTTTAATGAATGTTATTAATAATAATAGAAATGTAGCTAAAGGATTATTAGAAAAATCATATTTCCATTATTATAATAAGGATATTGAACAATTAAGGACTTTAAGTAATGAGTTCTTTGATTTTATAGAAGGCACCTATAAAAAAAATATAGATGCTGAACTATTGGCCAATGGCTATTTAGTAAGGGGTAGATATCACAGTTATCTAAATGATTATGCTTCAGCGGAAAAATATTATTTAGCAGGGATTAAAGAATTAGAAGATGGAAATGTCAAGAATAGAGATGTATATAAATATTATTATGAGCCATTAGGAGATACTTATTATCGTATGGAAAAATATGAAGAATCTGTCCTGTATTTTGATAAATGTTTGGAAATAATGACAAATAAAAGTGATATTTTCAGAACGAAAATTGAAATATTTAACTCACTTACTTTTATGGATTCTTTGAAAGCTGAAAAATATTTGGATAATTTAATTTTTGAAGTAGAAAGTGAAGAAAATAATGATGACTTTGATAAAATTAGTCTATTAGATAATATTTATACAAAAGCAGCTTCACATTATCATGATAAAAATCCAATATTAGCAAAAAAAATACTGGAAAAAGCTGAAGAATTAACTAAAAATAAAAAAAGTAAATTTGCTATTGAAAAATACCTTCTTTTAGCTTTATTACACCAAGATCAGGATGTTATTTATTTGGATTATTTAAATAAAGCTATTATAGAGTGTAGCAAAGAAAATGATAATAATATTTTGAATAGATTACCCAAAATTGAAGAGGTTAGGTATCATCAATATTTAACTAAGATATATCATATATATGCTAAATATTTTAAAAAAAATAATGATTATAAAAATGCAATAAAATATTATGAATATGCTATCGAGTGGGAAAATAAAATTAAGCGAATTAAAAATAATAACACAAATCAAAATAAATATTTAGAAGAACGCATATTAAGGATTTATAAAGAATATTCTTTATTATTAATAGAGTTTTATCAAAAAGAAAAGAGTGTAGATATTGTTGAAAATCTGTATTATGCAATAGAAAAATCAAAGTCAAAAGAACTCTCTCAAAATGTTAAAGAAATTAATTTGAGGATTTCTTTAGGAGTATCAGATACTTTGATTGATCAAGAATCAAAATTAAAGAAGAAAATTTTTCAATTAGAATCAAAATTATTTGATATTAAAGATACAGATAGTCCTAAGTATAAGGAATTAAATCAAAAGATTTCAGAGGCTTATAACAAGCACAATTTAATATTACATACTATCGAAAATAACCATAAGAATTATTATAGGTTTAAACATGAAGAAGATAAAGTCGATTTTAAAAGCCTAAAAGAACAAATCAAAGAAGATGAAATTTGGATTCAATATTTAATGGGGGATTCTTCCTTGATTATTCTAGCTCTTACAGATGATGATGTTTATGTCGATTCAAAGAAATTGAACCTAAATCAACTTGATAAGCATATTAATAATACAGTAATTAATGTAAAAGACCAATCTGTAAATGTATATGCACATCATGCACACCAACTTTATTTGCTTTTAATGAAAGATGTACTCGACAATTTTCCTAATAAATTAAAATTAAACATTATACCTCATAATAAATTAAATTTTATTCCTTTTAATGCTTTAGTTGAAAATGTCGATGAGGAATACCAAGACTATTACTCACTACCTTATTTAAATAGAAAATATACCATTCGATATCAATTTAACACCACGACTACCTATCAATCTAAAAAAGATAAAAATCACCATAAAGATATTTTAATCATCAATCCTACTTATGTAGAAAATACAAATTATCCACCTTTGGATTATGCAAAAGAAGAGTGTGAATATATTTCTTCTATTTTTAAAAATTCATATTTTCCAGATGTGGTCAAAAAAGATTTATTGGTAAACTATATGAATGATTATAAAATTGTTCATTTTTCAGGGCATTCTGATATTGATAATGGTGATGATTCTTTTAATAAATTGGTATTTGAAAGTACCGATAGTATGGCTCAATTTTATGCGTATGAATTGTATAATGCTCAAATTCCAGCAGAAATGGTGGTCTTGAGTTCGTGTCATTCAGCCGCAGGTGAAATAAAGGATGGAGAAGGTGTAATGAGTTTGGCAAGAGGTTTTGCATTTGCTGGTTGTCCATCAACTGTTACTGGATTATGGGAAATCAATGAAGCAGCAGGCTCTGAAATAATGAAAGTTTTTTATAGTGAACTTAAAAAAGGAAAATCCAAAAGTGAAGCATTACAAATTGCCCAAAATCATTTAATTGAAGAAAATCCAATTCAGTTTAGTTCTCCTTATTTTTGGGCAGGTTTTGTAGTTATTGGAAATGACCATCCTATTGAAATATCTTCTAGTTTTATGTCTATTTATAACAAATATTCTTTATTTTTATTTGTAGGGCTTTTGGCTTTTGGTATGTTATTTTTTATGTTTAAATTTTTTAAAAAGTGAAAATACATTCTCAACAAGATTTGAAAATATTGTTAGATGAAGCCTATGAAATGTATCATACTACAACATTTGTAGAAGACGACCCCATCCAAATACCTCATCAATATACATTAAAACAAGATATAGAAATCACTGCTTTTTGGACATCTATGTTGGCTTGGGGACAAAGAAAAACCATCATCAATAAATCTAAATTATTATTTGAAATGATGGATAATGCCCCTTACGACTTTTTAATCCATCATCAAGAAGATGATTTGAAAGTTTTTGAAAGCTTTAAACACCGTACTTTTCAAGCAACTGATACATTATATTTTATTGCATTTTTATCTCATTATTATAAAAATAATGATAGTCTTGAAACTGCTTTTATAAGTAAAAATGGAAATATGAAAACTGCTTTGACACAGTTTCACGAGCTTTTCTTTTCTTTAAATTTTGCACCACAAAGAACTAGGAAGCACGTTGCAACTCCTGCTCGAAATTCAGCCTGTAAAAGATTAAATATGTTTTTGAGGTGGATGGTTAGAAAAGATGAATTAGGAGTTGATTTCGGAATATGGAATCAAATTAAAACTAAAGATTTAATGATTCCACTAGATGTTCATGTGCGGAGAGTTGCAAGTAGTTTAGGTTTATTAAAAAGAAAACAAAATGATTTTAAAGCAGTAGAAGAATTGACCAATAATCTAAAGAAATTTGATGCCAATGACCCCGTAAAATATGATTTTGCTCTTTTTGGATTAGGATTGAATAAGGCATTTATTTTTTGATTGAATACAATTAATA
>JAHDBK010000377.1 GCA_020630455.1 Saprospiraceae bacterium | reverse complement strand
GTTATCAATTTTACTGATTGGGTTATTTTTTCTTTTTTCTTCCTTGTGCCTAACGGTCTTGTGTATGTGGCGTTGCCAGCTTTTGCTGGCAATGAACATCATACACCTTGTTGTCGGTTCGTTTTTTTTATTTCTTCATTAATTATTTGACTAATTTCATTTGCTCTATCTACAATCATAAAATGTTCCCCTTTATCAATTAGCCTTTGATTTTTATCTTTTTTGGGAGGAATCAATTTGTCATTAGTTCCTCCAATTTTCAGTGTCGGATTTGTTAACTTTTCATTGTTCTTCCAATTTGTCAATTCATTAACTGCCCATTTCACAAATTTCAAATCTGTATCATCTAAAATCTGATTCAACAATTTCCTCTTTTTTGCCCCGAAAATCCAATTCGTAATAATTCGTGGCGGGTCAAAAAGAAACTGTGGTATAATTTTGAGCAATTTTGTCTTCCCGATTATTCGATAAATTGTCCTTAATTCCTTTTTAGTTTCAGCCGAAGAAATCAGAATTGTTAAATTAGGATTTAGTCTTTTACTAATTTCAACTGCAATTAATCCACCGAAACTCACTCCCATAATTCCAAAATCTTCTTCTTTATTAATCAATTGTGAAAACCTAATCGAATAATTTTCTATTGTCTCATTTTTTAATGGGGCAATCCATTCTATCGGAATAAGTTTACACTCAAGAGTTAAGTATTCAAAAACTCTTTTATCTGCTCCAAGCCCACTTATTCCATATAGTCTCATTTTTCTTTTTTGCTAACGGTTCGGCTAAATGGCGTGAGGGCGCTTAGCCCTCATGAACATTTTAGCCTTTGTTCCATGCAGGCTTCATTTTATAGTTTTTCGATTTCTTCCATAGAAAGACCTGTTGATTGAGCAATTATTTCAATTGATACACCATTTTTTTTGAGTTCTTTTGCTATTTCGATATTTCTTTTCTCCATTCCTTCTTGAAGTCCTTCCTCTCTTGATGTATCAACTACATTTTTGATGTCTCGATAATATTTCAAACTCTCTTCGTATGCTTCTCTTTCCTTGGGAGAAAATTTTGCGATTTCGGCAGCCTCAAACAATTTGGCAAAAATTCTTTCCTGTAATTTTTTCGGGCGGTCTTGCAGTTGCGATAAATGGGTAAAAACATACATCCATTTATCAAAATGCGTTTCCAATTCTTCTTCCTTCTTTTTGAATTTAGGAAGTTCCAAATAGACGAATTTCAATTTATCATAAAACACTTCACATCGTTGGTTTTTCAATTCTACGATATGTAAAAGTTCTTCCTCTTTTTTATGGTCATCAAAAACGAAATCAAGTATTCCAACCGAATAAACAGGGTCTAATTTATAATCCCATTGATTTCTTTTTCCTTGTTCTTGAATTGGGAATGAAGCGTAAAAAACACTTCTATCTTTGAAGTAATTTTGTTTAGCTTTCTGCATTTCGACGATGAATCTTTCTCCTTTATCTCCAATGCAATATAAATCAAAAATTGCCTTTCTGTCCAACTCCGTTAAACCTTGTTTTTCACCTGATGAATAGGTCAAATCCTTTATTTTCCGGTCGGGAAGTATCTGATTTAGAAAATCAATTAGAAGTATTTTATTGGGTTCTGTTCCAAAAAGCTTTTTGAATCCGAAATCCGTCAATGGATTGATATATTTTCCTTTTTCTTCGCTCATTTTATGGCTATTTAGTTCATTTTTACAAAAATAGCTGTTTTTTCCGATTCTTCGTTTTTTTTCTCTGCTTGCATGGAACGTCCCGTATATACGCCGTAGGGGCGATTAGCTCCTATGGACGTATATACTTTGTTCTGTCCAGTTCTTCTTTTAATTTAATTGTTAGTTGAACGGGAATCTGATATTCTTTTTCTTCGGATGTTAATTGAGATTCACCGTTTTCAATTTTAGATTTCATAGATTCTGTTGGAATAGAATTCTTTAATTCAACATTTGAAATTAGAGCTTCATTTACTGAATTTCTATTTGCTTCTTTTCCGCCAACATGGTAGAAATGTTCTTTTGTTGAGATATATGAATCATTCCAAATTGAGAAAATGTAATCATTGATTCTATATTTATTGCTCAACCAAGTGGATAAAACATATTTTGCTTTAGAATCTATTAATCCTTTATTAAGCATTAATTCTTCTTCTTCTGACCAAGAATCAAAGTAATCAACATGTCTTCCAATATAAGGAGGGTCAGAATAGACTAAATCAGATTCTCTTACTTCTGTCAACGTTTCTTTAAAGTCTTGATGTTTAAATGTATAATCTCCAAGTTCAATAATTTTTGAAACGTTCTTTACTTGATTTGTTATTTTAGTTACTAATGCTTGTGCAAATCTATTTGGTTTCTTACAAAATGGCACATTAAACCCTCCTTTTCGGTTGAACCTCATCATTCCATTAAAACATGATCGACTAAGAAATAAAAAATCTAATGATTCTCCTTGTTCATTAAATCTATTTCTTAATTCATAGTAATATTCCCCATTGGACTTTAATAATTTTTGACCTTCCTCTGTTAAAAACTTTTTTACTTGTTTACTTGTAATTTCCCCCTCTTTAATTCCATTATAAAACTTAATAAGATGTGGATTACTATCACACATCAGAGCCTTCTTTGGTCTAATATTAAAGCCTACAACACCTGTTCCCATGAAAGGCTCTACCCACCTTTCATATTTTTGGTCTTCTGTACTAGATTTTATCCAATCAACCAATTTAGTTTTTATCCCTTGTGATTTTACTGGTGGTACTATTGCCATTACTTCTTATTTTTTCTTTTAGGTCTTGGGGCATTAATTTTTGATGAATCCATCCCTTTGAATTCTAGGAACTCCGTCAATTTAGTTAGCTTCTTAAAACTTCCTTTTTTCTTCGGGTCTGGAACTTTCAATACACCTTGATTAATCCAATATTCATCAAATATTTTCTCACCCAACTTTTTGAATACGCCATTACCATTGATAATATCTTCGATATAGTGAATACTTCCAATATTAGCAGTATTCCCACTACCTCCTTTGTCGCTTGAAATTTTCCATTTCTCTTCGGCAAAGAATACCAAATCTTTAATAACAGATGTTATTTTGTCCAAATCGGAAAGTTTAAGGATTTTTGTTTCGTCTATATCTGTGGAAAGTGCTCGTGTATATAAAATTCCTAAGCAGAGGTGAGCAGTATAATCGGAATATGGAAATTGAATGTTTTTTGTACTTGTTCTTTTTCTGAAGTATTCCCCATGTGACCCCAAAGTAAAACCATTACAAAAGCCATTATAATCTTCTAATCGGTAAGTCGTTTTTATATCAACTGCAAATTTAATTTTGGGATTCCTCACGCTTACAAAGGAGAGGTCAGGATACCAATTCTGTTTTTCTGCTAAAACAATTTTATATCCATATTTTTTTGCAAACTCTTTGAATTTCGGGAATAGCTGAATTTCAAGGATTTTTGATATAATTTTAGAATCTGATGAGATAGTATAAACTTGTTTATCAACATCTATGAAGCCTTTTATTGACCATTCTCCACTATTTATAGTTACATATTCTGTTAGAGTTTGAGCAAACTCTTTTAGGTTTTTTAAAAATGTGGTTTTTGATTTACTCATTTTGGTAAGTTACGAATGTTCCTTTTGATTTAGTGTTTTTTTTGGTCTTTTTTTATAATTGGACAGAACGATTCGGCTATGCGCCGTACGCAGCGAAGCGGAGTATGGCCGTTATAGCCCGTGTTCCTCGCTGTTTTTCTTTTTCATTTGTTCAGCTATTCCCTTAACTATTTTGCAATTTTCTATCCTTTTTATCAATCCATCACTTGGGCTTATCTCGGCTCCTTTCCTATCCCAAAACTTCCAAGTTTCCCTATCTATTTTACCTTCTTTCATTTCATATGGACATCCACCTATACCTTCTATTTTTATTTTTTTTGGCTTATAAAGCCCCTCAGCGATTAATTGACCTTTATTATCCCAATATTTCCATTTCCCTACTTTATATCTGTATTCAACTTCTATCGGTACAGTTGAACAAAATGAATAAGTATCTTCTTTGTATTCACCATATATATAAAAATTTGAACTAAACATATTAGCTTCTAGTGGCTTTTTTTCAGTATTTGTGCAACCTAGAATTACTATTCCAAATAATGCCAATTTAATTTTATACAGTTTCAGTTCTTTTACGGCTTTCATAACATTAGTTTTAAATGTTTTTCCTAATTACAAGAAGATTCTCCTATTTAATCTAATTGACTTCTTATTCAAGTTATGTTAACTTATAAATCATATCTCTAAACTTATTACTATTGCATAGTAAAATTAGTAATTTAAATAGGTTATAATCTTTCCAAAATTAAATCTTTTCTCTTCTTAAAAGTCTTTACCCAAAACTTTTCATCTTATACTTTTTTATAGCGAGGAACGTCCCGTGTAGCTGCCGTTGCGGGCTTTTGCCCGCAATGGACAGCTACACTT
>JAHDBK010000376.1 GCA_020630455.1 Saprospiraceae bacterium | reverse complement strand
AAATAATAGTTTACAGAGTAAATCCTGAGTATGCCGCTTTGTATGAAAGTTCTGGTAATTCAACGCTTTCTTTGGAAGAACCACCAACGAACATTGAAAATGGCTTAGGGATTTTTACAGGTGCGAGTAGTGATACTTTGTATTTAGAAGTAATTAAGATTTAATGGATACTAAAAAGCTGTTTTAATTTTGCTTTAGAAAAATGTTATAGATCATTTTTCGCTGCTTTTCGTTCCAAAAATGTTCTTTTAGCTAAGAAATGAGTAATGTTAATTATCATTGGGTGAGCTGACTAAAAAAATGTGTACGATAGCACTCTTTGTTTTCGCACTTCTAGAGAAAAATAATTATATACAACAAAGAGACATTAATAAAAGAAAAAATAGAGAAACTCGGAAGAGTCTTTGGTAAAGTTTTAGATTATTTTATTCATCTAGGGAATCATTATTTTCATAATGAAAAAGAAAAATCTAAAAAATATTTTGAAAAGGCATTATTAATGCTGAACTTCGCAGACGAAAAATCAGGTACTTTTTCTTTAGATAGACAACAAAAAGTATTAGATATTAGAAACTTATTATAAAATCATAAACAATATGAGTCATTTTCCTCACTTATTAAAACCTTTAGACCTTGGATTTACTACCTTAAAAAATAGAGTTTTAATGGGCTCTATGCATACGGGATTAGAAGAAATTCCAGGGGGTTTTGAACGACTAGCTGCATTTTATGGCGAAAGAGCTAAAGGACAAGTAGGACTAATCGTAACTGGTGGTGTATCTCCTAATAAAGAAGGTACTGTTTTTATGGGAGCAGCTACAATGACTAATGAGGAAGAAGCTCAACACCATCAAGTTATTACGAAGGCTGTTCATGATAATGGAGGAAAAATATGTATGCAAATACTTCATACAGGTAGATATGCCTACAGCCCCGATGCTGTTGCTCCTTCAGCTATTCAATCGCCAATAACACCTTTTGCACCAAAAGCATTATCTACAGAAGAGGTTGAAAAAACAATCGAAGACTACGTCCATTGTTCTAAAATGGCTCAATTAGCCAATTATGATGGAGTAGAAATCATGGGTTCTGAAGGCTACCTCATTAATCAATTTATTGTTAAAAAAACAAATAAGAGAGAAGATAAATGGGGCGGTGATTATAAAAATAGAATTCAATTTCCTATTGAAATTGTGAAGAGAGTAAGAGAGGCTGTTGGAAAGAATTTCATTATTATATACAGACTTTCTATGTTAGACTTGGTAGATGATGGAAGTACTTGGGAAGAAGTAGAATACTTGGCTAAAGAAATCGAAAAAGCAGGAGCAACGATTATCAATACGGGAATTGGATGGCACGAAGCGAGAGTACCTACTATAGCTACTATGGTTCCAAGAGGTGGATTCAGTTGGGTAACCAAAAGACTAATGGGCAAAGTTAATATTCCATTAATTACTACTAATAGAATCAATATGCCTCAAACGGCTGAAGATATATTATCTGATGGTCATGCAGACATGGTATCAATGGCACGTCCTTTTTTAGCTGACCCAGATTTGGTTCAAAAAGCTATTGAAAATAAAGTAGAAGAAATCAATACTTGTATCGCATGTAATCAAGCATGTTTAGACCATACTTTTGAATTAAAAATTTGTTCTTGTTTGGTAAATCCTCGTGCTTGCCATGAGACAGAAATCATTATTCAAGACACCACTCAAAAGAAAAAAATAGCCGTTGTAGGTGCAGGTCCTGCTGGTTTGGCTTGTGCCACTACTGCTGCTGAAAGAGGACATGAAGTGCATCTTTTTGAAGCATCACATGAGATTGGTGGACAATTCAATATGGCAAAACAAATTCCAGGTAAAGAAGAATTCCACGAAACAATACGCTATTTCAATAAGATGATAGAAAAAACTGGTGTTCAATTACATCTGAACACTAGAGCAGATGCTGATTTGCTTATTGGTTTTGACGAAGTAGTAGTGGCTACAGGAATAAAACCTCGCAAACCTGAAATCAATGGCATAGACCACGAAAAAGTATTGTCATATATTGACGTTTTATATCATAAAAAAGAAGTAGGCAAATCCGTTGCTATTATAGGTGCAGGAGGAATTGGTTTTGATGTAGCAGAATACTTGGTACATCATGGAGAATCCCCTTCTTTAAATATTCCAAATTATATGGATGAATGGGGTGTTGATATGAATTATAAAAAAGGAGGAGCTTTGAAAACTCCAGAGCCAGAAGCATCTTCAAGAGAAGTTTATTTATTAAAACGTTCTAAGGGTAAACACGGTGCTAATCTAGGAAAAACAACAGGTTGGATACATAGGGCTTCATTAAAAATGAAAAAGGTCAATATGTTGGCAATGGTTCAATATGAAAAAATAGATGATAAAGGATTACACATTATTCAAAACGAAGAGAAAAAAGTATTGAATGTAGACAATGTAGTGATTTGTGCAGGGCAAATTCCTTTTAGGGAGCTATTTGAACCACTACAACAAAAAGGAATCAATGTTCATTTAATTGGTGGTGCCGATGTTGCCGCAGAATTAGATGCCAAAAGAGCTATCGAACAAGGTACTAAATTGGCCGCTAAACTATAAAGAAATAAAAAAAGAGTAGTTGTTGAACTACTCTTTTTTTATGCTTTAATTTATAGATTTTTACAACCCTAATTTTGCTTTTACTAATTTAGTAACATCTTCAGATTCTTTAAAATGAATAACGAAACCCGTTCCTGAATCTAAAATATAATCATAATTATTTTCTTCCGCTACGCTTTTGATAGCATCATTTACTTTATTATAAATAGGAACATATAATTCTTCTTGTTTGTTAACTATATCTTGTTCTGCTTTTAATTGCATTTGCTGCAAATCATTTTGCATTTTTTGAAGGTCAACTTCTTTCTGTTGTAATTGAAGAGGAGAAAGCGTTCCATTTTGTTGCTCTTGTAAAGTATTCATATAGAAAGACTCTATTTCTTTTCCTTTTTCACTTAATTCTTCTTCCTTCTTTTTAGAAAATGTTTCTAATTGACTATTAGCCGTTTTTATTTGAGGCATTTGAGCTAATAAAGCCTGCGAGTCTAAATGTCCTACTTTTTGTGCTTCGATTTGAGCTGCACTTAAAAGTAATAATGCTATTAATGGTATAAATTTTATTATCTTCATAATTTTTAAATGAATAGTGATTTATTGATTTAATACTAGAACGCAAAGGTAAGTTTCTTTGCTTTAGTTTTCCAATATTTTAATAAAAGATTAACCCTTCTTGACTTTTTTTTGTATTAATGAATAATAATAAATATACACTTCTGCTAATGCTGAAATAAATGAAATAACCCAACCTCTCCAAAAATCAATTATTCCTAATTTCAAAATAAACATTTTAATAAAAACCCATATAGGATTAAAAATAAATTTAAATAATAACAAAATCTTGTTATTATTTCTTACTTTTAAAGATTTTAATAACGCATATTTTTTGGATTTTTGCCAATGTTCTTTTACCGTATTCATTGTATAATGAATTAAATCTCCTTCTAATTCTTTAATAATACTATCTGATTTCACCTCGACACCTTCGTGTACAATATTATCATTCCATTTTCCATATTTTCTATTCCAAAGCCTGATTTTTTTGTCGGGATACCACCCACAAGTTTTTACTACTTTTCCACAATAAAATGAAAGACGAGCAAATTGAAAGGACTGAGCTTCTTGATATATATTTCCTTTCTTCCAATTTAAAATAGATTCGTAAAGTTCTTTTGATAAGCGTTCATCTGCATCTAAAGATAGTATCCATTCCTTGGTACTATAGTTGACTGCAGTCTTTTTTTGATGACTATAATTGATAAATTTTTGGGAATAGACCTTAGCTCCTAGTGCCTCAGCTATTTGACGTGTATTATCTATGGTTTCTTCGTCATCTAGTACAATAATTTCATCAGATAGGTCTTTACAAGATAAAATACAATCAACAATATTTTTTTCTTCATTTTTGGTAATAATAACTAATGATATTTGCCGATTGTCCATAAAAGAGAATTGATAAAAAAACGAATAGTAAAATATTTACTATTCGTTTTTATAAAAAAGAGTTATAGTTATATATTAACTTTTTCTAAGTTGATTGTATATTTTTTTCACTTCATTCAAAGGAATATTAGCAATATTAGACGCTACTTGTTCATCTATATTGTTTTTGAAACAATTTTTCACGACTTCTATTTTTTCTTTTTCAATGCCTTTTTCAATTCCTTTTTCAATTCCTTTTTGAATGCCTTGAATGAAAAAATAATCTTTTTCAATATTATAATTTAGCTCCATCTCGTCAATAATTAATTTGCTTTCTTTTTCAAAATTACGCAATCTTGATATGATAAGCAATTGTTCTATATATTTTTTTATATTAATTTGCTGATTTTCAGCTAAATATTTTAACCGTATAACTATTAAACGCAAAATTGCTTCTAATCGTTC
>JAHDBK010000375.1 GCA_020630455.1 Saprospiraceae bacterium | reverse complement strand
ATTGAAGAAAGGCAATGTAAAATATTAGCTATAATTATAAATTATTTTAGTCGTTAATGAATAAAATAATTTGTAATGTGAATTTAATTTTAAATGTTACCTTTAAGCATCAAATTAAACCTGATATAATAAATGGGACAAAAAGTAAGAAAAGGAGAAGAGCTCAATGAACTTACACTTAAACAATATCTCTTTGATAATAAATTGATTGAAGATATAAATAATGAAATAAGCATTTCACAATTCTCCAATGGCTTTTCCAATCTTACTTATCAATTAAGCATTGAGAATAAAGAATATGTATTGAGAAGACCTCCTTTCGGAGCGGTGAAAAGAGGGCATGATATGGGTCGTGAGTATAAGATATTATCCAAACTCAAAAAAGGGTTCCCTAAAAGTCCGCAAGCATATGCTTATACTGAAGATTTAAACATCATCGGTTCCCCTTTCTATATTATGGAAAAAATAGACGGTATTATATTATCTACAAAAGAGGCCTATAAAAGAAAAATCCCTGCAAATGAATTTTCAATCATCGCAGAAAATTGGATGGATACATTTATAGAATTGCATGAAGTGGATTATAATTCTGTCGGCTTATCCGATCTAGGGAAACCTGAGGGATATGTTGAACGACAAGTAAATAATTGGGGAAAGCAATACATAAAAGCTTCTACCCAAGATGTGCCAGAAGCGCATAAGGTGATGGAATGGATGGCAGCCAAGCAACCTAAGGAATATCAATATAGCCTGATTCACAATGACTACAAATATGATAATATTGTTTTCAAAGATAATAATTGGAAAGAAGTAAATGCTGTTTTGGATTGGGAAATGTGCACTTTGGGAGACCCTTTGATGGATTTGGGAACTTCTATCGCTTATTGGACAATGCCATCCGATAGTGAGTTCATTACGAAAGGTTGGCCGTCACCGACTCTTATGGAAGGAAATCCAAGCAGGAGTGAATTGGTAGAAATGTATGCCAACAAAAGTGGTCGTTCCATAAACCACTTGGTATTTTATTATGTTTTTGGTTTGTTTAAGATTGCAGTTATTGCCCAACAGATATATTATAGATATGAGAAAGGCTTGACTACAGACCCTAGATTTGCCCATTTAGATAAGGCTTCCCAATTATTTTGCATCATGGCTTGGCAATCCATTCAGAAAAACAAAATTGAAGATTTGTTTTGACTTAACTCTAGCAACAATATCTAAACAACAAACATAATAAACTGACTAACAATACATTAAACTACAAAATAGCGATTAACATGTAACGACATAAATAACTATCATCCAATATTTTCCTATATTTTCTGCTCTTCCATTCATCTACATTCTGCTTGGTTTTGTCTAAGGGAATGGATTCCAATCCAATTCATTAATAATTTGTTAACATATTTATTCATCACAAAATTCATTGATTATGAAATATGTAACAATATATGAAACTGTATTTTCCGACAAGGTCGAAAAAATCAGAACGGCATTTATCATGAATAATATTCCTTGTATTGTTTTAGATAAAGTTTCCGTAGGTGACCCCGAAACATTTTCCATTAATATCATGGGAGCAAGAATCCAAATATTGAGGAAATATTGGGATGAAGCAGAACAGGTTATGAGAAGAATCGGGACTTGCTAATTATTACACAAAAAAACAACTACCATGACTATTTATTTGATAATATTAGGCGTTTTATGTTTTGGTTATATATATGACCTGTTCAATTCGTATAAAACCAAACATCAATCGAAAGAAGAGATGAGCAAAATGGAAAAGGCGGAATATCACCACATCCAAAGACATATGAATATTGGGAATTCACTTCAGATGAAGTATCCGAATATTTCTAACTGAATTATGATTTCCAAACTGATTTCAATACTTTTATAGTTATTTTGAATTTAGAACAAGCTATAAAGCTTTCTTCTTTGTCCTATAAATGTTATAAATCATAATCCCAAATATGGAAGCTAGCGACTCCTTATTATTTATTTTAAGCACTTTAGGGGTGTTGAATGGAATTCTTCTTTCTATATATTTATTCTACACCTCTATAAAATATTCTCAAAATAAAAATAAGTTCCTTTCCTTATTGTTATTCATAATAAGCATAAGGGTTGGAAAGTCTGTTATCTTCTTTTTTTTCGAAGATACTGTTTTCATAAATCTTTACTTACAAATAGGGCTTTCTGCTTGTTTTTTAATTGGTCCTTGTCTGTATTTCTATATCTGTTCTTTTTTCAAGAAACCTCTGCTTGTAAAATGGTGGATACAATTATTGGTTCTAAGCAGTATTATCTTTATTACAAGCTCTCTATACCCATATTTTGAGTATATAGAAAAATGGCGAAATCTTTTTATTCCGATAATTTACTTAGAGTGGTTTATTTATTTATTGTTTTCTGCTTACATCATTTGGAAAAATATAAATAGCATAACAGTAAACAATCACAAAATTTTAAATAAAAAGACTTGGATTATCTCAATTTTCATTGGTGTTTTCATTATTTGGCTGATGTACGTGACCTGTGGCTTAGGCTCTTACCTTTTAGGTGCGGTATCATTTTCCTTTATGGTGTATTTATTATTATTCCTTTTACTAATGGGTTCTAATAAGTCGCATATATTAGATGAAGATACTCCTAAATATGGAGGAAGAAAGATAAAATCATCCGACCAAAACAACATATATATCAAACTGGAATCAGAATTAGAAAAAAAATATTCTGATCCAAACCTCACACTTGAAACCCTTTCTAAATCCATAGATGTTCCTACCTATTTAATATCTCAAATTCTTAATGAACATTATCAAACCAATTTTGCCAATTTCCTTAAAACATTCAGAGTTAATAAAGTAAAGGAATTGATTTTATCCAATAACCAATATACTATTGATGCTATTGGAGAAGAATGTGGATTTAGGGCAAAATCTACATTCTATACCTCATTCAAGCAAATAACAGGCATGACACCAACTCAATTCAAGAAAAACAAGCACAAAAATAGTTCAGATTTAGAAAACTGAACTAATACACCTACCATTTCATAGCCATCCATAGATAAATCAGATAGTTTTGTATTTGTTATTGTCAAAGAACAAATCTTTGATTCACATTTATATATCTAAACTTTTAACAATGAATAAATGCAATCTAATCTTGAGTATTCTAATCATTTCGTTTGCGTACATCTCAGTTTTAGGGCAGGAAATCACCCAATCCCAAACATTAGCAATAGATGCACTTTTTTCTGATTTCGAAGAAACTCCCAGTATCTCCTATGGGATAATTTATAAGAATCAGATAGTAAACAAAACATTTGGTACAAATAACCAAGCTAAGCCAGAAAACAAACCAGAACAATTCCGGTTAGGAGGAATGTCTCCTCATTTTACCGCTTATGCGATTTTAAAACTTATAGAACAAAAGCAGATTAAATTGGAAGATGAAATCTCCAATTATCTGGGCAATGAAATTGGCTTGGACATCCAAAATATTACTATCAAGGATTTGTTAAGTCATTCCAGTGGTCTGCCAGAATATTGGGCCTTGAAATCCCTAAAAGGATTCGACGCATACGACTCCTTTGGTCCATCTGAAGCGGAAGAAATATTTAGTAAGCCTTTATTAAGTTTAAACAAGCCAAAAGAAAAAGTGTTTTTTTCAGGAACGGGTCCCTATCTACTAGCAAAGATATTGGAAAATGTTACGGGAATGAGTTTAGCCGAGTTTACTCAAAAAAACATGTTTGCCCCCTTAAATATGAAGAACACTTTTTTTTGTAGTTCTAATTCTTCAAATAATCAAAATATTATTTCGTACAATAAAAAAGGTGACATAATTGAACCTCAAATTGTTAGACATTATGACAGTGGACCCGCTGGATTAGTTACTACAATGCCCGACCTTCTACTTTGGTTTCAAAACTTAAGTTTAAAGGAAAACATGGTCAATCAAAAAATGGATAGTTCAATTAAATATAAGGACCAAGAAATTGCTGAAGTTCCAAATGGAAAAATAACTTTTGGACAACAATTCAAATACAAGTTTAGAGGCACTGATAAGATTTGGGATTATGGACATATCGGTGGATTTGCAAGTTCAATATTCCGTTTCCCCGAATATGATATATCTGTCATTATCTTAAGTAAAAATGGTTTAACATATAATGGGCATTTAGGAATGCAGATTTCAGAAATCCTTCTAAAAGACAAATTTAAGCCAGAAGAAAGACCAAAAGAATCCACTCAAAAAACTATTTTACTAACCGATAAAATTAAAAACAAATTTATTGGCTCTTATTTTAATTCAGAAAATTATTTATACAGAAGTATAAATTTAATAAATGACACTTTAAGGTATCAGATGCATGAGTACAATACCTCCTTTATTCTCCTTCCTTTAAATGAAAACGAATTATTGGTTAAGACATCACATGAAGATCGGAAAATTAAATATACTGGGAATGGAATAACATTTTTGATAAATGGAAAAAATTC
>JAHDBK010000374.1 GCA_020630455.1 Saprospiraceae bacterium | reverse complement strand
GCTTATGCGAATAGTAGTGCAAAAGAAAGATACGAGAATGCTTTATGTAGGTTTTATGAGTATTTAAAAAACCACAAGGATAAAGAAAATTGAAAGATAAAGTATTTATTTAGGGATAAGTAGGGGATAACGCTAAATGTATGTTTAGTGCGGATTAATAACGAAATATTAGAATTATGACAAAATATGAATTAGTAGGTAAGATAATGAGTTTAGGAGCGGAAAGTAGCGGAAAACTGGCAAGCTCAAAAATGTACGCTAAAGATGAATCTGTTAAATTATTAGACGAATACTTAGCATTAAATATACATAATGTTAGCGTGCCGAAGGGTACGTTAAGTGATTTTGAAAAGTGGTTAGATAAAAAAGAGAATGAAAGCTACTGTGGGTTACCAAGTCAATATGTATTAGACAAATATAAATCACTTAATGCACTCTAACGCCCGTATATGAAATCGTTTTAATGTTTTATATACTACGTTATAGATAGTGCAACATAAAACACTATACCAATACAAAAGACTTACAAATAAGATAATACAATCAATTAGTGCTATGTAAGGCACTTAAAACAACAATATTCTAACCTACTAAAGAAGCTAGAAGAATGAAAGAAATATGTTTTAAGAAATACCACCCTCTACACAAGGATTTTAAAATAGAAGATATAGATAAAGATAAAGCTTTTGAGTTATTTCTAGGCTATTACGATGTGTCTTATGGGTCTGTAAGCGTAGACGACAACCTAATGGAGATACACACGGGCGGATGGTCTGATAATGAATATCTAATAAGCAAATTTAAAGAGTCATGGTGGTGGTCACAAAATATAGTTTGCAGTATGTCAGGAGGTCATTATTATTTCGACATGGATAAGCTAAATAACGATAAACATCATTGGGATATAGTTAAAAGAAAAGCATAAAAAAAGAGGGGAAACGATAACCCCTCTTAAAACCATGATTATGAAACCAAAAACATAATGAAAGAAGTTAGGAAACCACGCCTAACAATGTAAAGATACAAAAATTATTTAGAATAGTTCTAAATAACAAAAAATAATCGTATATTTGATGAAAGTATTTACAGTTAAGAAAGTAAACGATAGAGGGGAAAGGATAAGTAAACAATATCACAACAGACTTTTATCGTTAGGCTTCAAGGAGTCAAAGCAAGGTTACTATATAGACCTTAATCTAATTGTAGATAACTACATAATACAAGAGCCGATAGTATTGGCTGAATCAGCGTAATAATGGAAACAATATACTTAATACCTTACACAATATTATCTATTTCATTAGGTGGGTTTATGCATTGGTTATTAAATAAACCTAAATCAAAAGGTAAGATTAAAGTTTCTGATGTTTTAGATAAGAATCTAATTAAAAACATTCAAGGTCTAAACGAAAATTTAGAGAACGCTGTTAAGAATATAGGGGTTATTAAAAACCATGTTTAATGGCAGACGATAAAGAAAAAATAGACTTCTCTACCCTTACTGAAAAGCAAAGGATATTCTGCCATGAATATGTTATTGATTGGAACGGAGCAAGAGCTGCTAGAGTAGCTGGGTATAGTGAAGCAACGGCTAAAGAGATAGCTTCCAATAATTTAACAAAAGTTAACATCAAGGCTTATATAGACCATATACAAGAGGACTTAGCAAAATTAGCGGGTATAAGCAAATTACAGAACCTTACAGAGCTTAAAAAGTTAGCCTTTACCAATCTGTCCGATTTAAAACAAGATTGGATGACAGAGAAGGATTTCGACAAATTGACAAGGGATGAAAAAGCATGTCTAAGCGAAATACAACACACTACTAGAACATTTGAAGGTGGTAGCGAGAAGATAGTTAAGTTCAAGCTACACGATAAAATGAAGGCTTTGGACATGATTAACAAAATGATGGGTTATGATGCTCCTATCAAAACAAGTAACGAACATTCGATAACAGAGTTTTATATAGGCGGTAACGATGAATAATGTCAAGAATAAAACTAACATTCAATTGGAAATTATTTAACCCCAACTTCCACCACTTAGAGAGGGAATTAAAGAACGTTTACAGGCGTTTCATTTGGTGCTATGGCGGTTCTTCTTCCGCTAAATCGTATTCGGTAGCACAAGCAATAATTATCATAGGTTGTTTACTGGAGAAATCGGATACAATAGTATTTAGAAAAGTATCTGCAACTATTGATGAATCCATATACAAGGACTTTAAAACGATAATAGACAATCTAGGTCTAAACCAGTTCTTTAAATGCCAGTCAAAGAAAATAATATGCTCCAATGGTAGCGTAATAGTGTTTAAAGGGCTTGATGATTCTGAAAAGATTAAAGGTATATCCAGTTTTAAACGTGTAGTACTTGAAGAAATATCAGAGTATGACTTTGCGGATTTTAAGCAAATTAGAAAGCGTTTAAGAGGTATGGAAGGTCAACAGATAGTTTGCATGTTCAACCCTATCGATAAAGAGCATTGGATTAAAAAAGAGATATTCGATAAGGAAGTTAAAAACCCTTTAAGCAAGTTTTTGGTAGATTCTAACGGGGTGTTAAGATTGAACGTTGACGAGAAGTATACGGAAGTTACCGAAAAATGGGAAGGTCAGCCGATACATGTAAAAGGTAAGGAATACCCCTCTAATATAGTGGTAATCAAATCAACCTATTTAAATAACTTTTGGGTTGTCGGTTCTCCGTGTGAGACTTTTGGGCTGTTAGATATACAGACAATAGCGGATTTTGAACACGATAAAAAAACCGATTACAATTTCTATTCAGTTTACGCCCTTGGTAATTGGGGTAAGATCAACAGAGGTGGGGAGTTCTATAAAACATTTAAAGCAGAAAACCAGGTCAAGGATAATAGCTATGACCCTGAATTACCTTTACATATATCATTCGACGAGAATGTCAATCCTTATCTCACTTTGTCCGTATACCAAGCGCAAGGCTTAAAGAGTTGGAAGATAGACGAGATATGCCTAGAACACCCTTTAAATACTTTAGGGCATACTTTAAACACTTTCATAAAGAAATACCCACCTAGCAAACAAACGGTCTTTATATACGGGGATAGAACTTCTTTAAAAGCCGATACCAAACTGCAAAAGGGTCAAAACTTCTTTACTATTATAGAAGATAGGTTAAAAACAGAAGGATATATATTCAAAAGGCGTTTACCTACTAAAAACCCTAGTGTAGTATCAAGGGGTAATTTTATTAATGAGATATTCGCTTCTAATATATTTGGTATAGAGTACACTATTGATAGCAAATGCACCAAAACCATTAACGATTACGAGAGCGTTAAGGAATCTAGCGACGGAACTAAGGAAAAGACAAAGACCAGGCATCCAGTTACAAAGGTTACTTATGAGGAATACGGGCATTTAACCGATACGGACGACTATTTCCTATGCGAATACTACAAAGAGCAGTACACAACGTATTTAAATCCACCTAAACCCGACACCTACGAGACAAAAGGGTCTTTAGCTGATATCGGGATTGATTATTGATACAATTACAACAATGATTGGTATTAATTTTGTATATTAGCGTATATGAATATATCGGATATACGTAAAATATTAGGTATTTCTAATACATGGATAGCTAAATCATTCGGATATAAAAATGTGAACAGCTATAATAGAAGCAGTGGGAAGCCTAAGATTGAAAAAGGAATAGTAGAACTTTATAAAAAGTTTTTAGATGAAAGAAAATCCTAAGTACAAAGCATCCACTAACGAAGTCTTTTATAAAGGCGAGGTAATAGGTGAAATGATAATTGAAGATGATATTGGATGGACTAATATAGACTTTGAGAAACTTGGTTTAATAGGAACTAAATTAGAGTTGATAGATGAAAGGACTAACTAGAGAGAACGTAAAAGAAGCTTATGAAGCATTAAAAGAGATAGAAAGAAAAGACTTAAAACGAAAGGTTTTTATTTTAAAGTTTTATTATTTTTCCGCTATTGCAACTTTGTTATTTATATGTGCTTTAATTTTAATTAGAGGGTAATGGGATTATATAAGAAGAAGAGCAAAGAATTAGAATCACTTAGGGAACAGCTAAAACTAAACCCCGATAACAAAGAGTTATATAAATCCTTACATAAAACTTTAGAGTGGATCAGAAGGGCTGACAGGGCTATTTTTGAAGGTAAGAACAATATAGGCGTTAATACTGGTAATTATAAAAGCAACTTTTTTAATAAGTAGACTATGGAGTATTTCTTTTTAATTGTTATTATATCTTGGCTTATAAGTTTAGCTACAACGAGTAAGATTACCATACATCATAAAGTAGAACATAAAGACCATACTGTAATCGATAATTGTGGATGCAAAAGATACGTTGATGATTCTTTAGGATTAAATGTATTAATTTCAAATTGTAAGAAACATGAAACCAAGTAGCATATATTTACACAAACTAAAAATAACCGATTTTAATTAAACATTCAAAACAAACCTAATGAAAACAAAACTAATACTACTAC
>JAHDBK010000373.1 GCA_020630455.1 Saprospiraceae bacterium | reverse complement strand
ATTTGGTTTTTTTATTGCTTTGAATAATTCAATTATAAAAACTTAGAATATAATTTATTCCCTTTTTTAATGAGCGCTATCTTATTATTATTTTTATTAATAAAAATAGTATGATAGGAATTAAATTGTTTTTTCTGTTGTATTACTTTCACTGGCTGTAGGGTAGAATATGCTAAGTTTTTAAAACCAATTGCTAAATTACTTCTCATTTCTTTTTCTAAATGGAGAAGATGTATTCTTTCTTCCAGACTAAATTCGTCAGGAATTTGTAATCTATGAATATCTAAACTAGTATCTAAGCCTAATGCTTCAGAGGCTACAATGCCGCTTAGCATACTTACAATTCCTGCTTTTTTTATAAATGCTCTTCTTACCATAAGATTGTGTTTTGATTAAATAATCAGATTTAGATAATATAATACCAATTTTAACTATGGATTAGTATTAGCTACGAGAAGGAAATGTTCCTTGTAATGCTATAATATAATTCATCGCAATATAAGGCTGCATATTATTATGAGATTGACTATTTCCCACATTATTGGTAGCAGTATGATGCTTACCTTGATGAACACCTACAAAATGTGAACTTCCAGTTTCGTCTATTTGTAAAGGCATATCTCCAAGTTCTATTGTCTCATATTGGTGGTTATGACTTGGTGTATTAATAGTTGTGAGTGTAACATTTTCTTCACCGCCTTTTTCACCTTGTTTTCTTGGGCTAAGCCCTGGCCCTTGCCCCATGTGTATCGGAGCTCTACCTCTTAAATCAGGCAGTGCAAAAGTAGTTCTCCCATCTCCTCCATAGATTGTTCCTATAAGAGAAAATAGTGCAGTGTTTTGAGCTATAGGCAATAATTGTCCTTCGCAAAAAGCCCAGCCGCGTGGTGCAAAGTTTCCACCAAACATTACAATTTGTCCAATAAATGGTTCCATAATTATATAATTTAAATAGTTAAAAAATCACATCTATTATAAAGAAAATTCTTTATAAATGCTTGGGAAAATTTAAATTAAAATTGTGAATAATTGAGAATTTGTGATTTGTTGAAAAGCTGAGTAGAATATTTTAAAAAATAAAATAGCTTTTGTGATGTTCCAAATATAATTAGAAATTGTTAATTAATAAAATAATTAGACACCTTTTTATGCTTTTACCATGTTTTAGGTCTATATGGATATCTTATTTCGTATTGTTTTTTTATCATATCTCCTAGAAGAGTTCTAAATTCTTCAATGCCTTCTTTTTTAATAGCTGAAATGAATAAACAAGGATTATCAATGTTGTTTTCCAAGTTTTCTTTTAGTTCTGATTCGATTTCTTCTTTGACTTCATTATCAATTAAATCATCATAATTATTATTTCTATATAAATCAATTTTATTGAAAACATATATGGTCGGTTTGTCAAAGGCATTTAAATCATGTAGGGTTTTATTTACTGATTCTATATGGTCCTCATATTGTGGATGGGCAATATCTACTACATGTACTAAAATATCACTTTCTTTGACTTCGTCTAATGTAGATTTAAAACTCTCTACTAAATGATGAGGTAATTTTCTAATAAATCCAACAGTGTCAGATAATAAGAAAGGCATAGAACCAAATACTACTTTTCTGACCGTGGTATCTAAGGTAGCAAAAAGCTTATTTTCCGCAAAAACTTCTGATTTACTCAAGGTATTCATTAAGGTAGACTTGCCCACATTGGTATATCCAACAAGTGCAACTCTAATCAATTCTCCTCTCCTTTTTCTTTGGGTAGTATTTTGCTTATCTATTATAGATAATTTATCTTTTAATAATGCAATTTTATCTCTTACAATACGTCTATCTGTTTCGATTTCTGTTTCACCAGGACCCCTCATACCAATACCACCACGTTGTCTTTCTAAGTGAGTCCAAAGTCCTCGTAGTCTAGGTAGTAGATATTGCATTTGAGCGAGTTCTACTTGGGTTTTGGCTTGTGCAGTTTGGGCTCTACGAGCAAAAATATCTAGAATTAAACTACTTCTATCTAGAATTTTAACTTTCCATTCTTTTTCAAGAATATTCGTCTGTTTACCACTTAAATCATCATCAAAAATAACCATATTGATATCCTTGTGACTCTCTAAATATTCACTTATTTCAAGTACTTTTCCACTTCGAATATATGTTTTGGAATCGGGTCTAGCTAACTTTTGAGTAAAACGCTTTACCGTTTCAGCACCTGCCGTTTGTGCCAAAAACTCTAATTCATCCAAGTACTCTTTTACTTTCTCCTCTGTATCTAATCCACTAATGACACCTACTAAAATAGCTTTTTCCTGTATATCGGTATTGGTATCCCAGCCTTTTTCTCCTACGTTCCAGTCTTTCATTATTCAGTTATCATTTTGATTGTATCTAGCAAAGATAAAGAATATTTTTTATGCTAATAAAAAATAAAAATATAATTAATGATGAATGATAAAGCATTTAAATAATTTTATTAATATTACCATTCAATCAGTATTTTATGAAAATATCCAAGTATATAAAGAACTATATTGGTGGAGCATTAGTTCCCGCAGACTCAGGAGAATATTTAGATAATATCAGCCCATTTAATGGAGAAGTATACTCTCATATACCAGATAGCGATATTACTGATGTCCAAAAGGCAGTAGAAGCAGCAGAAAGAGCCTTTCCTGAATGGTCTTCTTGTGGAATTGAAAAGCGATTTAGGATTTTGAATCGCTTAGCAGATATTATTGAGCAAAATTTGGATACTTTCGCTCATGCAGAATCTATGGATTCAGGGAAACCAATCACCATGTCCAAGAGTGTAGATATTCCTAGGGCTCATGCAAATATTCGCTTTTTTGCTACAGCGAGTATGCACTATGCTGCGGAATCACACCACATGGAAAAATCGGCAATTAACTACACAATGCGTCAGCCGATTGGTGTTGTAGGTTGTATTTCTCCTTGGAATTTGCCCTTGTATCTTTTTACATGGAAAATAGCTCCAGCCCTTGCTTCAGGTAATTGCGTAATCGCAAAACCATCTGAAATAACGCCCATGACGGCTTTCCTTTTAGCACAGGCATGTGAAGAAGCAGGTTTGCCAGCAGGCGTACTCAATATAGTACATGGTCTAGGAACAAAAGCAGGACAAGCCATAGTAGAACACATCAAAATTAAAGCAATTTCTTTTACAGGTGGCACAAGTACAGGAAGAAGCATTGCTAGAATTGCTGCTCCTATGTTCAAAAAATTATCACTAGAATTAGGTGGTAAAAATCCTAATATCATTTTTGCAGATTGTGATTTTGATAAAATGATTTTCGATACTTTGCGTTCGTCTTTTTCTAATAATGGACAAATCTGTTTGTGTGGCTCTAGAATTTATGTACAAAGACCGATCTACGAAAAATTTAAGGAAGAATTTGTCAAAAGAACTCAATTTCTGAAAGTGGGTGATCCTTTTTCTCCTATTACAGATTTAGGAGCATTAGTGAGTCAACAACACATAGAAAAAGTCATGAGTTATATCGAATTGGCAAAAGTAGAAGGAGGAACCGTCCTTTGTGGAGGAAATATAGTGGAAGTTACAGATGAAAAGTTGAAAGGTGGTTATTATCTAAGACCAACTATTATAGAAGGCTTACCCCCTTATTGTAGAACTAATATGGAAGAAATCTTTGGGCCTGTTGTAACCATCACTCCTTTTGATACTGAAGAAGAAGCCCTCCAATATGCTAATTCAGTTGATTATGGACTATCATCTACGATATGGACACAAGATATTACTAAAGCACATAGATTGGCGGAGCAAATACAAGCAGGTATCGTTTGGGTGAATTGCTGGTTAGTTCGTGATTTAAGAACTCCTTTTGGTGGTGTGAAACATTCTGGAGTAGGTAGAGAAGGGGGCTGGGAAGCTCTTCGATTTTTTACCGAGGCTAAGAATGTTTGTGTGAAATATTAAGCGTAATTTTCAAGGAGTTTATCGAATTTTATTGATTAATTTTTGTTTTTATAATATATTAAAAAAGGTGTTGGAACAGTAGTCTAGCACCTTTTTTAATTAATTAAACATAAAATCTTACAAAATGGAAAGTGTAAAAAATGGAAGAGCAAAGATTGTATCTAATTTTAATGGAACAAGTATTATAGTTCCATCAAAGAAAAGCTGGTTTGGTTTATTATTTATGACCTTTTGGTTAGGATGTTGGGCAATGGGGTGGATATTCGCATTTACTGAAGTAATAAGTTCATTTTTTTTGAATAATACCAGTATAAGTTCGGGAGATTCGGATTATTTTATATTGTTTTGGTTGTTAGCTTGGACGATTGGTGGAGTCTATGTCATTTACTTAGTTTTATGGGGATATTTTGGAAAAGAAATATTAACCATTAAGGGTAATCATATTGAGTTTGGTAAAAGTATCTTAGGGATTAAAAAAATAAAATCATTGAAAAAATCTGAATGTAAAAACTTTAGATTGAATGAGAATTATTCTAATTATTATAATAATAATAAAACAATGGCAGTACACAA
>JAHDBK010000372.1 GCA_020630455.1 Saprospiraceae bacterium | reverse complement strand
ATTACTCATTTGGGCAATAGAAAATAAGGGTTTTTTCCCTTTAGTAGAATAATATGATAGAATTGTAAATCTGTATTTTTAAAAAGATTATTTTTGATCCATAATAATTTTTTGGGAATAAGGTCTATTGTGTTAATATTTTATTTTTTTTAATGTAAATAAAATCAATTCCTTACTTTAGCGGACGTAAACCAAAATTTATTGCTTATTTAGATAAGCACAATCACCTTTGCAAATTTATGAAGAGAATTACTTTATCTGTCTTGGCGACTGCTTTAGTATTGTTTTTTGTTATTAATATCAATAAAACACAAACTTTAGCCACGAAAACAGAAATATCAAAAGAGAAAAAAGAGGCAGAAGAAAATCCTATAATCAAAGAATTGGCATTTAATTTTGACCAATTCTTTCAAAGAAAAATGTACAGTACTCGTACCCCAGGAGCAGCTGCAGTTATCATACAAGATTCCACCGTTTATTTATTAAAAGGCTATGGAAGAACGGTCAACTCCCGTTCAAGAGCTGAATTTATAGATGAAAATACGGTCTTTAGATTGGGTTCTGTATCTAAAGGCTTTGGCTCTATATTAGCGGCCATAATGGATGAAAAAGGATATCTGGATTTAGATGAAAAAGTTCAACATTATATTCCTGAGTTTTCTTTGAGAAATCAATCCCAAGCTAGTGAAATTACCCTCAAGCATGTTCTTTCTCATACTACAGGTATTTCTTATCACGCTTATACCAATCTGATTGAAAGCGGTTGGGAAATGGATGATATAATCAATCGTTTTCCCAATGCTAAATTACATGGAGAAGCAGGACAAATATACAGTTATCAAAATGCAATGTATAGCGTAGCAGGAGAGGTAATAGAAAGGCAAACAGGTAAAACTTTAGAAGAGGTTTTTCAAGATGAAATTTTTAATCCTTTAAATATGGACAATGCTTCTGTTACTTATGAGGGAATTAAAAATAATGAAAACCATGCTCAACCACATCAATTCAAAAAATATTGGAAACCAGAAAGAATTACTAAAAAATATTATAATGCGATTCCTGCAGGTGGTGTGAATGCAAGTATTAATGATATGGCAGAATGGTTACAATTACTCTTAGGCAATAGACCTGATGTTATTAGCGAAGCATCACTTGACGAAGTTTTTACACCTTATGTGAATACTCAAAATAAAAGAAAATACCTTTCTAATTGGAAAGATGTAGAAAAATCTCTTTATGGTTTAGGCTGGAGGGTAGTCGATAGAAAAGATGATACGATTATTTATCATGGTGGATTTGTCAATGGCTTTAAAGCCGATATTGCTATGAATAGAGAAGATAAATTGGCTATTTGTATCTTACAAAATTGTCCAAGCAGTCTTTCAACTGCTTCTATCCCATATTTTTTAAATGAATACGAAAGATTGAAAAAAGAAGCTATTGAAAAGGCGAGTGAGGGAGGCTTATAGACTAATACTAATTCAGATATAAAAAAGGATTTGAAAACTTGTTTTCAAATCCTTTTTTATATTAGACCTTATTACGAAAAGTTTTTTATGAAAGGTAAATTAGTATTTTTAATGATAGTCGAGGCATTACTCGAAAAGCATAGCCTTAGCTATGGTTGAGAGGAATAACGAAGAATATCATTAAAAAGACAATTTAGCTATAATCAATTTTTCGTAATAACGTCTATCATTAATAAATAAATCTCTTTATTATTTAGTGTCTAGCTTTGTATCTTTCTAATCCACATTCCAACCAAGATTGGAAATCACTAGGGAAGTTGATATAACCACCCATTGGCTCATTTAATATGAATGGAACATCTCCACTTACATCAACTAGAACATAAAGAGGTTGAGTACTAGCACCCATATGCATAGCCTGGAAATCAGACCATTTATATCCTTCCATTCTCTTCTTTTTGTTATCATAAGAAGAAATATAAGGAGTTGCTAGTTTTTCTCTATCATCAACATAAAGAGAAGCAATTACAAACTCTTTATCTAATAATTCAATAATACCTTCTCTAGGCCAAACATCATCTTCATTCTTTCTACAGTTCTCACATGAGTAACCTGTAAAGTCGATAAGTAAAGGAACGCCTTCTCTTTTTGCTCGTTCTTTAGCCACATAATAATCATGTTCACAAGATAAACCATGAGGACAATCCATAGGATATATATATGAGTGGCCAGAAGGAGGAGCTAAGCCACTGATGGCCCAATTAGGAACAAAAGTTCCTATTTCACTATTTACCTTAAAACTTGTAGCTGTATAAGCGGCTAATACCAATAATAAACCACCAATGATAATTCTATTTAAAGGAACTTTAGCTAATTTAGGTGTATGTTTGAATCGCAATTTGTTGAAGAAATACAATGCCCACAGAATGGCTATCAATACCCAAAGAGCCACAAATACTTCATAAGGTAAGGTTTTAAATCCTATTGATTTTTCCATTAATAATGAAAAAACGGCTAAGAATTTTAATGATAATGCCAATTCTATAAATCCTACAGATACTTTAATATCTTCCATCCAACCACCAGACTTTGGTAATGAAGATAACCAAGCAGGGAAAGCTGCAAATAAGGCAAATGGTAAAGCCAAGGCAATGGAGAAGCCAAACATACCTATAATGGGTTCAATAGGGACGCCACTTCCTGATGCTCCTGATACGGTTTCTACTAATAATACTCCAATTAATGGTCCCGTACAAGAGAAAGAAACAATAGCTAAGGTAGCCGCCATCGCCAATATTCCAATTAGCCCCCCTTTATCTGCAACGGCATCTGTTTTGTCTGCCCAAGAAGAAGGGAGTTGTATTTCAAAGAATCCAAAAAATGAAAAAGCGAACACGATGAGTAAAACCGCTAATCCCAAATTAAACCAAGCATTAGAGGCTAAGGCATTGAGGGCATTTGCTCCAAAAATCATGGTTACTAATGTACCTAAACCAGTATATAATACGATAATGGCTAAGCCATATATGATAGCATCTCTAAATCCTTTTTGCTTACTGCGATTTCCTTTTAAGAAATAACTTACCGTTAAAGGAATCATAGGGAATACACAAGGCGTCAATAAAGCAATCAAACCACCAATGAATCCCTTGATAAAGGTCTGCCAATATGTGCGTTTTTCTTTAACTTCTTCAACCTCGCCACAACTGGCTTTAAAATTAGTAAAATCAAAGGTTTCTTTAGTATAGCCTTCAACTCCTTGAGTACGGATTAACTCTCCATTGGGTTCTGGAAGAGTTCCTCCTCCAGAATTAGCACTTAATAAAGACATTTCTTTATCTTCTGTAAGATTTAAGTTGAAAACAGTCTCAGTAGGAGGGAGGCATTTTTCTTTATCACATGCCATATATTCCAAGTAACCCTTGAAAGAAATGCTAGGGTCTTTTACTTTTAATTTTTGTATGAATAATACCTCTTTAGAATACTTAATGACATTCATTTTGAAAACAGGGTCTTCTCCTTCTTTTTTATGCTCACTCTCTTCTTGGATTTTACCAATGAGTTCAAAATTGTCTTTTACACTTTCATCTATAATGAATGAAGTCGGAATAGGTCCACCATCATCAACAAATTGAGAATAGATATTCCAACCATCTTCAATTTCTGCTTTGTAGATGACTTCGTATTCGTTTTCACTTATTTTTTTATGAGAAGCATACCATTTTACAGGGTTTTCTATGTTGGAATTATTAGTATCTAAAGCACTAATGTTATTTGTATTCCAAGTATCATTAGATGTTGTTGTATTCTCTTCTGGTGTATCATTAGAAGCGATTTCCTCTTGAGGACTTACTTTAGGTTCTTCCTTTGGAGGGGCAGTGCTAGGCGTTGTTGTAGTTTGAGGTGTTTCAATTGGCTTGGGCTTCGTATCTGTTGGTGGTGGATTTACTTTATCATTATTTGTTGTATTATTAGTAGCTGGTTTAGGCTCTTCTGGTTTAGGAGCATTTGGTGGAGGTGGAGGCGTGAAATTCGCCTCAGGTAGTGTGAAATAAAATTCTTTTTCGGTAGGAGGAGTACAAGTAACAGCATTACAAGCCATGAATTCTAAGTAACCTGCGATTTCAGTACCTGCTTCTCCTTCAACTCTTTGCTGAAAAATTACTTCTTTAGCAAATTTAGTCACTTTCATGTCGAATAAATCGTCATGAGCTTCTTTTTTATGATTACTGATTTCCTTGCTTTTTCCTACTAATTTAAGGTCGCTAGGTTCTTCGTAAGTAAAGCTAGTTGGAATAGGACCTCCTTCATCGAGAAATTGAGAATATATATACCATTCATCATCTACTTTAGCTTTGTAAATCAAATCATATTTTTTGCCTTCTACGTGTTGGACATCAAATTTCCATTTTACTGGTGTTTGAATTTGGGCATCTAATGATATAGTTCCCAAAAAAGATATTAGTAGAAATATAATCGCTTTTTTCATTCTAATTTTTTTTAAAATTCTTATTTTAGAAATTGCTGCAAATATAATGCTCAAATTAGTTAAAATGCTAATATGAACAAGAAAAAGG
>JAHDBK010000371.1 GCA_020630455.1 Saprospiraceae bacterium | reverse complement strand
CTTCTTGTTGTTCCAAAAATAAATAGCTTTTTGAAAAAGCCTAGTTTTTTATTATTTGTTTCGCTCATAAAAACCGAATTCTAATATTTTGTCAATAAATTGATAAGGTTTATAACCATTAATAGCACATTGATGAAAAATGCAAGTAGCAGGAGTCATTCCAGGTAATGAATTGACTTCAATAATAATGGTTTCTGCCTTACCATTTTCGTATATGCGTACAAAAGCATCAATTCTACAATATCCTTTGACATTTAAAATTTCAGCTGCTTTTTGAAGGGTATTTTTTACTTGTAAAGATATGTGATTATACTCTTTATTATCTTTAGCAAATCGAGCAGGAGTAATATTTTGTCCTTCCCCTGCTAAGAATTTTTCCTCCAAAGATAATATTTCTCCACCAGCAAGTGCTTCAGATGGTTCAAAAATTTCAAATTGTATCCCATTTTCACTATGATGAGTCAGCATTCCTCCTGTTATCTCTAAAAAATGGCTGGCATTTTTCCTAGAAATCAACTCCTCCAATAATACTTCTTCTTTTATTGGAAACTCTTCTTTTTCACTCAAATTTAATACCTTTTTTGAATGTGTAGGAATGGCTTCTTTTTCTCTATAAATTGCATCAAAAAAGGCAGTCAATTGTTCTCTATTCTTAATCATTTTGACAGCAGAAGAACAACCGTCATCTACGGGTTTAGCAATTAAGGGATAAGGCAGTTCTCTTTCTATTTTTTCTAATTCCTCTTTTTGATTTTTTTCATAGGAATTTTTGTAGGTCATCAATTGTTTTGCCACAGTAAACCCATGTTTTTTCAACAATTGTAAGGTATCATATTTATTAATCGTAGTCATTGAAGAATCTGGTCCAGAACCATTATAGGGTAGTCCTACTTTTTCCAATTCTTTCTGTACTGTTCCATCTTCACCAGGTCGACCATGCAGGGCAATAAATACTCCATCAACCATATCTTTCAATTCTTGAAAACTGAGTTTTTTAGGACTAAATACAACATCCGAAGAGGCATACTTATTAGTTAATTGATAACAAGATTTCTTTATATTTTCAATAATTTTATGAATTTTAAAATTCAAAATTTTATCTCTTATATCATCTGCATTATCTTTTAATAAAAGATTGATTGGTATTTGATAAATATCAAAATGTTCTTGGTTTCCAAAAAGAAAAACAGGAACGGCTTCATATTTATCTGAACTCGCTAGTTTTTCAAAAATATTTCGACCACTTTCTACACTTATGTGTCTTTCAAAAGAATAGCCTCCCATGATTACAGCTATTTTCTTTTGTTTATTATTAGAATTATTTAACAAGCTGATTTGATGGTCTAATTTTATAACTAAATGCTCAAAATTTGTCTTGTGTTGAGTTGTAGCTATTCTTTCTTGAAGTGATGCTCTAATGATATAAGTTAAGAACTGACTCGGATTGAGCCCTATTTCAGCTGCTTGATGAAAGAAAAAAGAAGAAGGTAACATACCCGATGTGGTATTAGGGTCATTTAAATAAATCGTACCATCTTCTTGGAAAAATCCATCTATTCTAGCATAAACATTAAATCCTAGATAGAGAAATAAACGCTCACATTCCTTTCTTATGTTTTCTATTGCAGAATCGGGTAAATCAATCGGGGTCACTTTTCTAGATAGCCCTGGCAGATACTTAGAACGATAATCAAATACTTCTGAGCCTTTAATGATTTCAGTAGGAGGAAGAGCGGTGACTGTTCCATCCTCTTGTCGAATAACCACACAAGAAAATTCTTTTCCATTGATAAAAGATTCTAAGATTACTTTTTGTTCAAATTGGTGAGATTTAAGTCGAGCAATTTTATTATTTTTATTATTAAAATAATCATCTAAGTAAGTCAATAATTCTTCTGGATGAAAAATTGTTACCTCATCAATATCTAATGGAAAACCTAAACCACTTCGAATATCTGTAATTTGTTTTAATAAAGAAATTTTGTTATCTTTTGAATAATTTAGCCATTTTTCTTGTTCGATATATTCAATAAAAAAAGCAGCATCAATTTTATTTTTAAATACATTAAAATCATCTTCAATAATGGCTACTCCAATGGAAGAACCTTGATGAGCTGGACGGATGACTAGAGGAAAACCGATAGTTTTTTTTGCTGCCTTATAAAAAGATTTTTTATCTGAATTTTCAGCTAACCAATTTCTTCTATTAATCACCTGTACATTAGGGGTATCAAATCCACCTGCTTCCATTAATTTTTTTTGAAATGACTTATCCATTCCAATGGCACAGGCCCCTATTCCACTCCCTGTATAAGCAATATCTAATGACTCTAATAATCCTTGAATTTGCCCATCTTCTCCAAGTTCGCCATGTAAAGCAAGGAAAGCAACATCCATAATATCAGCTAATTCATGGATGGCTAGTTTTCGCCCAACTTGATTGATAAGAGCTTCCATTTCTTTTTCAGAAATATTTTTTACACTCTCAATATATACTTGAAATTCATTAGGTGAAGGAGGTAAAAAAGCAACTGGAGGGTAAAAATCTCTAATCGTACCTTTATATAAGAACTCCCAATTTAATAATATAAAATTTCTATTACTATCAATAAAAATAGGTACTGGTTCAAATAATGATTTATTCAAATTATCATAAACCGTCCTACCTCCTGCAAAAGAAATCTCTCTTTCTCTAGATGTTCCTCCGAATATAATTCCTACTTTCATTTTTTTAGTATTGAGTAATGAATACCTAGCACTGAATAAAAGATAAATAAATTTCTTTATCTTTTATAATTATTATAAAATTAATAGCAAATATAGGAATATTGGGATTAAGGGCAAGTCAATAATGAGGGTGTGTAGTAATTTTTATAGAATTTGTAAAAAAAACTTAAATATGTGAGATTCTGAATTATGATTCATAAATTTAGACTCACTTTTATTTTTGTAAAAAAGAATATTAAAATGAAAATACAAGAATTATCTCAAGCCATAATAGATAATCATCAAAGATTCATAGATTATTTACAATCTTTATCTAAAGATGAATTTGAATATAGTCCTGAAGGAAAATGGTCTGCAGGGATGCAATTACAACACATTATTTTGAGTGTAAAACCTTTGAACACGGGTATGAAAATGCCACATTTAGTACTTAAAACTATGTTTGGCAAAGCCAATAGACCTAGTAGAACTTATAATGAAGTCATTGCAAAGTACCAATCGAAATTGGATGAAGGAGGAAAGGCTAGTAAAGAATATATCCCAAAAGCTGTTCAATATGAAGAAAAAGACCAACTTATTGATAGCTTACAAAATGAAGTTCAAAAATTAGCCAAATATATTAATAAAAAAGATGAAAAATCTATGGATACGCTCCTACTTCCACATCCTTTGATTGGAAAAATGACAATGCGAGAAATGATTTATTTTACGATGTATCATGTATTGGCTCATATTGAAATTATTAAAAAACAATTGAATTCTAGAATTGAGTAGTCCGTATCAATTACAGAGCATTTATAAAGAAATTTCTTTATTATTAATCAAATATTGAGTATAAACTAAAGGCATTTTCACCGTTAATTTTCTTAATTCAAGATATTCTTTTGGAGATTCATTTATGCTTTCCATATAATCAGCAATTACATTGAACAACCATCGTGAAGGCTTGGCATTGCCTTCTAAGATTATAGCACCTTGATCTTTAGTATACAAAATATCATAACCGATTTCAGCGAACGCTCCATAATCTTTATCAAATTGATGACTACATGCTAGACATAAATCAGTGAGTTCTTTTTCAATTTGTCGAGCATTTTTTTGATAATTATTCATAAAAAAATCATTCATCATATCAAGAGGTAATGCTCTTCCACCAGCATTTAAGTTGGATGTCATAGATTTTATTTGACCTATTCTAGCAGCCATTCCAGAAATTTGATATTTTTCACCCTTATTTTGAACAATAACCCTAATATCAAATGGAGCATTATTATAATTATGAATATTGGCTGCTTCTTGTATAAAATATTTTTCAGGATTGACATATTGACTTAACTCATTATAAATATCATATACATCCTTATACTTTGATTTTTTTCCTAGATTATTATATAAATAAAATTGATTATCAATATTTTGAACTACATATATTCCACTACCTCTTGAACCAAAAACAGGTTTGATATAATATTTACTATCATCATCTATATTTTCAAAAAAGGAATTAGTGAAGGGATAGGTTTTTAGTGTAGGAATTTTCTTTTGCAAAAGCCAATGATGTAATGCGACTTTGTTATTCAATAATAAAGTCAATAAATGCGGATTCAAAAAATGTCTATTATTTTCTAAAAGAGCCTTTCTACATTTCTGTATTTGGGTTGTTTTATTCTTATCAGTAGAAAATGCCCTATCGTAGATAATCATTGGAATTTCTTGATTCGTCAATTCCCATTTTTGATTTTTCCATTGATATCCTCTTATTTTATTCTGAGTAGAAATAAAATTTAAAGGAGAAAAGAAAAAGATGTCAAAATTTCTTTCA
>JAHDBK010000370.1 GCA_020630455.1 Saprospiraceae bacterium | reverse complement strand
TTGAAATCAAACCAGATGATGATTGGCTATCTTTTGAGGACACAGGTCTAAAAGTGTATTATACTTTTTTCAGAAAATCATTCGTTTAAAGCCAAGCTAGGAGAAACCTCTCACTAAGAAGGAGCATAAGTATCTTGACGTAATAAACGAGATTCTACAAAAGATTTAACCGTTTTTCAATGGACACCTAAAATCCCGCCAATAGCGGTGTGAGATATTTTTTTATCCAAAAGTTCTTTGATCTGTTGTTCTTTACCGCTTAGCTTGGTATGAGTAGATAAGTTTCCTTTTGGTCTTCCCTGCCTCATGCATTCACTTTTCTTTCTGGCAAGAGCATCTTTTGTCTGTTGGGAAATGAAGCATCTAACATACGCACAGCTATGCTTCATATTAGCGGAGCAATTCAAGTATTAGAAGAAGAATTAAGTACAAAATAAGAACCTCAATTGTCTTCATCTTGAACGAAAAATAATTGATATTTTACATTATTGCTTAATTCACGAAGAATCCCACTTTTTTTCATGCATAGTCTCTCATACTGAATGTAAGGGTTTGGAAATTTTTGAATTTTTGTGTTTTTTTCAAGGGGAATCAATAAAGTAGTTTCGTCATGATTAAAAACTGCTGGTATAGGATTGTCTACTCCTAAATCCCATTTTAATAAAGAAGTTCCAGCTATATCCCACAATATACTCGTATCGTCGGTTGAAGTACTCAAGAATAATTGATAATTTGAGGCAAAATCTACATTTAGAATGGATCCATTATGACCTTTAAAACGAGTATTTTCTTTTCCGTTGAAATCATACATAAAAAACAATCCTGATTCGAGACATAATAAAATAGCATTCTTTTCAGAAAGAAGCTGAATATTAGTTATAGGTTCTTGATGTTGAATAGTACAGATTATTTTTTTTTCATTGAGGTTGTAAAGGTACACATCTTTTGTGGTGTGAATGAGTAATTTTTTATCATTATCATAAAAAGAAATTTCTTGTATGCCTTCTTCTGCAATTGTTGACAGAGTGAAAGAATATATATTTTTTCCTTCTAAATCCCATATTTTTACTTCTCCTAAAATATTTACAGTAGCTAATTGATTACCTATATTAGAAAAGGCTGCATGATAGATATAAATTTCATTTAATCCTATAGGTATAAAGTTTTGTGTACTAGTCGAGTATAATTTTAATTTGGGGTTTGCTGTTCGGGTAAGAAAATGACTATCTTGATTATTAAATGTCAATTGATATATATTTTCTTCTGGTAAGATGATTAGTTCTGTCTTTTTATTTAAATCATAGACTATATTTTGATTAGATTTTGTTTTTACCGCTAAAAAAGCATTACCTGGAGAACAGGACACAATTTTGGACGGATTACTATTACTATTGCTAATAAGCGTTTGTAGTTCATAGGTCTCGAAATTTAATTCTTGTATTGTATTGTCATTGATAAGAAAGGCTTTATTATCAAAACACATTAAGTCACCAAATTTTTTAAATAGTTGTATTTGCTTAAACTCATTAACACCCCAGATACTAGTATTTTGCTTTGTTTGCATTAAGTATTTATTTCCTGCTATGGACTTCAGTAGGGTGATATTATCATTTATAGTAATAGTGGGACTAATCGTTTTATTTCGCTTGATTGCTTCATTAAATGTTTTCCAACTAGGATGACTTTTTTGGCCATCTGCAAGCAATAATCCATGAAATGCTACTTTCAATGCATCTTCATGATTGTTTTTTAACAATAAACTATCTGCTAAAATGGGCATTCTCAAAGACTCTGCTCTTTTACCAAAAAAACGTGCTTCTTTGGCATTTTTTTTTGCTAAATCTTCGGCTTTTTTTCTATTATTTGATTCTTCTTGAACTTTGTTTTTTTCTCGTTCTATATCTTTTTTTTGTTGTTCTAATAATACATTATTGTTTTCAGCATCATTTTTTAATTTTTCTAATTCATTTGCACTAACGGATATTAATTCTTGAATAAGTGTTTTTGCTTCTAGATATTTAGCATCATATGCAGAAGAATAAGATGTTATTGCATTTACATAAGAGGTTTTTTGGTGAAAATTTAACCCCGCTTTTAAATAATCTTGACATTCCAGACAGGCTTTTTCCCTATCAACGGGGATGTTCTTGCATAGGGTTTTTATTTCACTTGCTTTATCTTGACTATGTAGATCAAAAGATATAAATAAAAAAAATATTCCAATAATAAATTTTAGCATAGAAGATTCATTGTTTCATTATCTAGAATTCAAAAAATTATAGCCATTGAACAGCCTGTGTATAATGTTTTTTGCTGAGAAAGAGTATATGGTTGAACTTGGATATTTGAAGTTTCCTTTTTCGTATTTATTTCATTATATAAATCTCGTTGTTTATTGATGATATTCCGTCGCCAGAAAAAACGTACTGCGTCAACTAATAATAAAGCACTTCCAGCTATAAGAAATCCGTTTTTCTTTGAATCTAATTTTTGGGCTTGCTCTAAATAATTAACTGCAATTGTTTCAGATTCTCCATCCTGCCAAGATTGCCAATAATCACTTATACTTTCTTTTTGTTGATTATGAAAAAAAAAATCCCGTACCTATGCTTCCTAAAGAAACTGCAGCAGTAGTTATATACCATTCATACTTTTGTTGAGGTATAGAACCCTCAGGATCAAAATTAACGTAATAGTTACGTTCAATGTGAATCGTAAAATCCTTATTAGGAACTAGAAATTTTTCAAAGACATCTTCTATTCTTTGCTCATTTATCTTTTTTTCTCGAATTATTTTTAATTGTACTTCATTATTTTTAGGTATCCATACTAAATCATTATCCCATGTTACCTTTATGATTTTAATAGAGTCCGTCTGAAGGTTATCATTATATTCTTTAATTTCTGATTCCAGCAACAAATGAACACCTTCTAGTTTCAGTTCTTTTATTTGAGGTAGATATTTGGTATTTGAAGCCCATTCTGAGCTAATAGTTTCTAGAGAAAAGTACTTTTTCTTTTCATCTATATTCAAACGGAGGGTATATTCCCGTTCATCTGATTTCACTTCATACCACTGTTCCCGAGGAAAGAGTCGGAGTTGGGCATTTGCTTGTAAGTAAAAAGTAATAGCGTATAGTAATAGTAGATATTTTTTCATCTGACCAAAATTTAATTTATTCTTCTTCTGGAATATATTTCCAAAAATCTTTCAGTACTTCTGTTGAAAAAGATAATCCATTATCACTTAGTACTTTTCTTTCTCCTGTTCCTACATAGGCTTTATCGTTTATAGAAAACGCAACAGCATTAGAACGTTCAACACCTTTAAAAGGAGTTTTTTCTTTCCAAAAGGGAGGTTCAGCAGGATTAAATTCCCACCAATCTTTTAGCGAACCTTCTGAAAAACTATCTCCTGTACCCATATAGGCTTTATTCCCAATAACCACAACTACTGCATCTTCTCTTTGTGACCCTGGAAAAAAACTATGGAAAGTCCAACTTCCCATTGGGTTTTCATTTGTAGGGGGAGTGAACTGATATAAATCTCTCAAGGCACTTTCGTTTGGGTTAATACCTAAACCTACATAAGCCGAGTCTCCTATTACAAAGGCAATAGCATGTGCTCTACCCTTGTCAATATCCACATTGTTTTCTGAACGCGTAGGTAGTGGTGTAATGGTTTGAAAATTTGCAGTTTTCGTATCAAATTCTATAAAACTATTCATGTATAAAAAAGCATCAGTATCCACACCCGTTCCTACATAAATTTTATCTCCAATTATAAAACTAATTGGCGATTCTCTATTAGGTAGAAGGTTTTCGTTGTAATTATGAGTTCTAATTCTAACTCCATCTAAAAGGTTATATTTGTAAATACCTGAAATAGAATTACAGTTTGGTTCGTTTGGTTGAAATCCACAGCCAAGAGCAATGTAAAATGAATCTTCACTGATTTGAGCAGTAGCTTCTCTACGAAGACCTCTATCAACTTCTGAAATTATAGTTTCCCATTCTTCAATAACTGGGTCAAATCGATACAAAGCACTTGATATAACATTTGGATAGTTAATTAAACCACTAACTACATATCCATTGTTAATAGAAGACATTCCTACACTACTTGTTAGGGTAGTTGGAAAATCTGAAATTCTTAGCCAGCCGTCTCGTACATTAATAGATTCGTATCTATCACTATAAAAATAACCATTCCCAACCTTACCCCAAGCTTTGTAATAATAGGTTGTATTAAAGCTAAGGTCTTCAAATTTATTCTCAAATATAATGTTACCCGTCTCTCGTGAAAAATGAGTACTATCTATACCGTTTGGAAGGCTTCCATTTGAATCAAAACTTGGATCAGGGTTTGGAGAAATGAGCATACCGTATGCTTCTATGGATGAAGGAATGCTATCTAACCCCGAAATAGCAGCTTTAAGGGTAACTGAATTATTATCTAATTGGGCATCAATTAAATTGATTTTTGTTGACACCAAAAAAGATTTGATTGGAGATAATACATTTCTAAATCCTACACCTGCTACCTCTCCTTCTGCAAAAGAGC
>JAHDBK010000369.1 GCA_020630455.1 Saprospiraceae bacterium | reverse complement strand
AAAATTAGTATAAATAGTTAAAATTGAATCATAGTCAAAAAAATAGCCTTGAAAGCAAGGGTACTTTCAAGGCTTAAACGTTTTGGTAACTAAAATACCTTTAAATGTTTAAATAGGTCAATTCGAATTGTTTTATTCTTCTGCTGTAGAAGTTTCTTCTGTTTCTTCTTTAACTTTTTTGCCCACATTTTGAATATCGTCATCAACTAAAACTCTACCGCAGTGTTCACAAGCCATGATTTTTTTTCTTTGAGATAATTCTAATTGAATTTGAGGAGGAATGTGATTAAAACAACCACCACAAGAATCTCTTTCAACCTGTACTACTGCTAAACCATTTCTATAATTGGCACGAATTTTATCATAAGACTTCAATAGTCTATCATCGATTTTCTTTCTAGCTCTTTCTGATTTTTTAAGTAATTTTTCTTCGTCTTCTTCAGTCTTAGATATAATCTCTTGTAATTCTACTTTCTTTACATCCAAATCTTCTTTTTTCTTATCCAATCTTTCTTGAGCACGTTCAAGACTTTCTAATTTTATAGCCTTATTTTTATCTTGTTCAGCGATGCGTTTTTCAAATAATTTCACATCTAATTTTTGCAATTCAATCTCTTTAGTTAATGCCTCAAATTCACGATTATTTTTTACATTATTAATTTGAGTATTATATCTTTCTAAAAGAGACTTAGCATTTTTAATTGCATCTTCTTTATCCCTTATTTCTTGGTCGTGTTCTTCTACTGAAGCTTGTAAGTTTGAAATTCTAGTTTCCAAACCTGCAATGTCATCTTCTAAATCACTCACTTCCATTGGAAGCTCTCCTTTTAAAATTTCAATTTCATCTAATTGAGAATCTACTTTTTGTAAATTATATAGAAATTTTAATTTTTCAGATACTGTTAAATCTTTTTTCTTTGCCATATTATCAATGATAATTTACTGGATTTGTATTAATACTAGTTTTTAGGAGTGCAAAGGTAGTAAATTTATTTTTTAAATGTGCAATAATTAAATCAATTGTGTACTGTTCACTCTCATAATGTCCAATATCTGCAATAATTATATTATTTTCAGCATCAAAAAACTCATGATACTTATAATCTGAAGTAATAAATATATCAGCACTTGCCCTTTTTGCTTCATTTAACAAAAAACCTCCAGCACCACCACAAACCGCTACTTTTTGAATGGGTTTGTTTCTTAAAGCAGTATATTTTATACAAGAAACATCCATTTGTTTTTTAATATAATCTAAAAACTTTTTTTCAGGCATAGGCTTTTTCAATTCTCCTACCATACCCGATCCAACTGATTCATACACGCCTTCTACATTTGTAATATCATATCTAAAACGCTCTCCATTTAGTAGTTCATTTAAGGTTTTTATTATAATGGGTTGCAAATGTGCGGCAAAGACCAAATTCAATTGAATCTCTGCTTCATGATGTCCCGCACCAACTCCTGCATGATTAAAAACTTCCTTATCATTATTAGTACCTGCTCCTAGAGCGATTAAAGATTGTTTCACCTTATCCGCATAGGCAATAGGCATATATATCCAAATCTTTTTCATCATGGATTTAGGTGCTAAGATTTGAGTATTTTCCAATCCTAAACAATCACATATTTTAGCGTTTACTCCAGTTCTCACATTATCCAAATTGGTGTGGATAGCATAAATAGCTATGTCATTTTTTATAGCTTTAATAACTGTTTTTTCTACATAATTCTTACCTGTAAAACGCTTCAATCCTTTGAAAACAATAGGGTGATGAGCTATGATGAGATTACATTTTTTTTCAATGGCTTCTTGCACTACTTCTTCTATAGAATCTAAACAAACGAGAACGCCTGTAACTTCTTTATTACTATCTCCAACTATCAAACCAGAGTTATCATAAGATTCTTGGAGAACGGGTGGAGCCCATTCTTCTAAGTAATTAATTATTTCTTTTATTTTAATCATTTTAAACTATATTAACATTTAAAGCATCTTAAAAAACCAGATAATAATAAAGAAAACTCTTTATCATTCAGATTTCAACCAATTCATTATTTCCTCTATTTCTTCAATAGACGAATCTATTTTTTTTCTTAAGTCTTTGATTTCAGAAGGAGATTCAGATTGTTTTTTTTCAAGCAAGACAGTTGCGTCTTCTAATTTTTCTTCTGTATCAGCAATGAGATGTACTGCATTTTCAACTTGTTTTTCCAGCTGTTTATTTTGAGCTTTTAGTGATTTGTTCTCTTCTTTTAATTTTTCTAAATGTAGTACCAACTGCCTTAGTTTTAAATCAATTTTTTCTATTTTTTCGTTGAGATTCATTTTATAGTTATTTTTTCAGTGAACAGTTATCCGTTTTTAGTTTTTATTGTTGAATTTTAGCTTGATATATCGTAGCATTAGCTGTATCTCCAATTGCTTGATATGAGATGACTAAAGAAGAATAAATTCTATTTAAATTATTAGGGTCTTTATTCAATTCTTCTGATTTTTTCAATTCTCTAATAGCGGATTGATGGTCTCCTAAATTAGCAAATGTTGAACCTAAGAAAAACCTATACTTTGGCTCATTAGGGTATTGATTCACTAATTGTTGGAAATAACCTAGAGCAGCATTAAAATTACCTGTACTTCCCGCTTCTATTCCTTTTTTCTCAAGAGATGCTGTACCGCCTAACTCCTGTGCTTGTTTTAAATTATTTTGAGCATCTACAAAATTAGGGTCTAGTCTCAATGCTTCTGTATAATCCGTAATGGCTTTATCATATTCTGCCAAATAAAGATAAGCATTTCCTCTGAGCAAATAAGCTCCTTTAAATAATGGATGAATTTGAATGGCTTCTGTTAATCTTTCTGCTGCTTCTCTAAACATCTGCTCTTTTACTGTAGGTTGATTCGCAAATTCTTCTTCCAATGCTTTATCTATCAAAGAACCTCCTCTTGAATTCAATACTTTGGCAGAACCTCTTGATTTTGACCAATCTCTTTCAAATAAAGTATAATTATCCTTCCAATCAAATGAACGGGTAATGGTTTTATAACTTCCCGCCAAAAACAATACAGCTAATATCATAAAAGCAGGTTTAAATTGGGCATATTCCGTAATTATTTTTCCCTTATTAAAATATTGAGATAATTGATATAATAATATGGCAACTGCAAAACAAATTCCAACAGAAGGCATGAATAAGAAACGTTCCGCTATATTTACACCAATTACTACAGGAATATTAGATATTAAAAATATAGAAACCAAATATACCGCAACACCAAATGCCAAATGTTTGTTTTTCAACACGCCCCAAATAGCATATACCACTAATGCTAAATGTATCAATACAGATAGCATGACCATAGGGTCAGAAAATGTTTTCAAAGAAATAGCTACTGGATAATAATCATGAGTCAATTGATAAGGAATAAAAGACAATTGTAAATATTTACCTAAACCATAAAAAATCGTAGCAAATTTTTCTGATGATGTATAATGAGTCAACACTAAACTACCGTCAGATTGAGTAACATATTTCAAAAATGGATTATTCATTAACTCCATTGAAACGGCTTGAGTATCGGCTGCAGAACCCAATACAATATTCCTTATAAACATGAACACAACAAAACCAATTACAACAGGAACTAAATGAAGAATGATATTGGTCATTTTTTTCGCAAAATCCATCTTCTCATCTCTAAAAATAAAAAGTCCAACCGCTATAATTGGAATAAAAACAACTGCCATTTCTTTTGCCATCATTGCCAAAAAGAAAAGAATCCCACTGAACAACCAATTTATTTTATTATTAGTATCATAACCTTTAAAGACGTAATATGCAGCAGCTAGACTCAAAAACAAAGTCATTATCTCATCCCTTCCTTTTATATTGGCTACTACTTCTGTATGAACTGGGTGTATCGCAAACAACATAGCCGTTACAAAAGCTACAAAATATACATAGCCTATATTTTTATTTCCTTCAAATATTTTTTTGATAACAATAAATAATAACAATACAGTCAGTGCATACCAAAGAATATTCATAATGTGATATGGCATTGGATTTTCACCAAACAACTCATATCCAAAAGCAAACATTACAGGAGTCAAAGGACGATACCTCCCCCCTGCTACTAGATTATCTTTGCCTCCTTGATTAAAAAAGCCATAAAAAGTATCATATTTCAACAATCCTTCTACCCCTTTAACTCCTTGTTTAGTAAAAGAATTAGCTTCTAAAACTATAGCATCGTCCTGGGTAAAATCATGACCAATTGTAAACACATACAGCAAGATACTTACTAAAAATAATTTACCATAAAGTAATCCATGATCAGTAAAATAAGATGGAAAATTAAACTTACTAGTCCCTTTATTTATTTGCTTTTTCGATTGTTTCTTTTTTGACATTCTTTCTATTTTAATTCAAAAATAAAGAATTTTCTTTATTATTTAATAAAATTAAATATAAATTAGAGCATGTTTAAAAATTTATCACAATGATAATCAATAGATTGAGGTTTTGGCGAAATAAATATTTTTGAGTTTATCGGGATAAA
>JAHDBK010000368.1 GCA_020630455.1 Saprospiraceae bacterium | reverse complement strand
AGCATCACACAAAATAAATATTTTTTCTCATTTCAGCTTTTGCTGAATAATTACCCTTTTTTAATAATTCATCATTTGTATAATCAAATTTGAACTCCCCTTTAAAAGATAACCATTCTTGTCCCAAGTTATCTACTAATATCAATTTTTTCATATTACTTTGAAATCCATTTTCTACTTTATATAAGAATTTATCTACAGTATCATCTATTTCTGCCAATTTCCATATGTTTACTTTTCCTATTTCTAAACGATTAATGCAGAATAGTAATTCAATTAAAATGGAATAGCCTCTTTTACTCAAATTATTAGAGATAAAAATATTATTTAGCAAGGACTCTATATTTCTATTTAAATAATCAATAGAAAGATAAGCATGAAAAGCCACTATATTTTGTTTTTTTAGTATTTCAGCAATTTGTTTATTACCTTTTTTTGAAATAAAATTAATTAATTGTAAGGTTCCCATTTGACCTCGACTTTTATCAATCAGGTTAGGAAAAAGGTATGAAATGTATGTAAAAATATTGATAAATAATATATCTATCTTTGAATTTGTATACATAATTACGCTATGTATGCTTGATTCATATTCCTCAATTGATTTTATTGCATTTGCTAATTTATGATCTAAACTAATATGACTTTTTTGTTTGAAATTGTAAAGTATAACCCTTCTATTTTTAATGTCAAAAGGGATATAACTTATGTATTCTTCATCCATTAAAAGTATTATCCTTTCCCATCCAATGCTGCTTGCAGCATAACCTAGTTCTAATAGTACATTAGGATTTGGATTTATTCTGATTTTACTTTTTGCATTAGCTTCAGTATAATTCACAATTGATAAGTCACCAATAAATATATTTGAAGTTTCTATTTTAGTGAAAATTGTTTCGGCAATATTAATTGCACCAGATTTTTTTCTTGTAGCTTCATCAATTACATATTCATATTCTATTTTTTGATTGTGATTTCTTACTACTTTTTGTAAGCTCTTTCTAATGATTCTTTTTACATGAGGAATGTCTGATTGCCACGAGAAAAATATCTTTTTATTCATTTTAAGACAAGAATTGGTGCTAACGGAGCGGCGGCTTGCCGCCGCCACAAGGAATCGCAGTGGTGGTCGGTAAGCCGCAGTTCTGTTTTGGGGCTTCGTTACCCCAAATGCGAGCCGCCGCTCCGTTCAGTTCAAGGGCGAAGCCCTTGAACTGAACGCTCTGGCTAAACGCAGTATGGGCGCATAGCCCATATTGCCGTTTTAGCCTTTGTTCGCTGCTGCCTTCTTTTTTTAATCTTCCTCGATTTCATATTCTTCATTTTTATTCAACCATATGGCTAATGCCCACGCTTCTCTAAATCTTATATTTGCCATTGTCATCCCATATTCTCTACAAAGCTTCTCGTACTCTTTATATGTTGTTGGTCTCTTAGTAAATAAAATCCACATTAATCCTGCTGCTGCGGTCAAATATGTTAAACCACCTTTTTTATGTGAAGGTCTTTTGATGACATTACATCTCCGACATCGAAGTTCTAAGTTATCAAGGGTATCAGCGTCATCAGGATTGTCATAATTTTCTCTTGGGTCAATATGGTCTGCTTGAAGTTCAAGTCTTGTACCGCAATCTTCACAAACACCAGTTTGGTCATAGAACCACTCAAAAACCGCTTGCATTGTTTTCCTTTTCGGATAGTGCTTTTGGAAACTCTTTTTACTTGCGACTCCTGTTCCTACTTGCGGAGGGTTTAAAGCACTCAATAGAGCAGATGCTATTTCTTTGTATGAAACAATTCCTTCTTCGGTTAAATGCTTTAAAAACTGTTCCCAGTTTTCTTCAGTCCAATCTCCGTCGGATTCTGGAAAATCTGATATATCAATATTCATTTTTAATAGTCTTTTAATTTTGATTCTAATTGTTCTACAAATTCGAGAAAAGGTTGATTTAAGGCTTTGCATATTACTCTCAGTTCAATTAAGTCTATTCTTCGTTCAGAATTTTCTATCTTGGAAATAAAAGTTTGGTCACTTCCAATTAGTTTTGCTAATTGAGACTGAGTTAAACTCTTATCTTCTCGAATCTCTCTTAGGAGGCTAATGAGAATCCTGTGTTCTTTACTATGGATTGTCTTCTTCATATGAGATGCGAAGTTATATGCGATTTTAGGGTATGCCAAATTCGCATATTGTCAAATGAATTGATTATATTTGCACTATGGAACGGAAAATGCAAGACTACATTATTAATAGTTTTCAGGAAATACTGGATGTAAGTTGGTGTCCACCAGATACTTATATCAAACAACTAAAGAAAATAACCTCTATTCTTGGAGATAAAAATCTAAATGAAAAGAAAGTTTCAAGACTTAAACTACTCGAAACAACCAATAAAAAATTTGATTTAAACAAGGTTTCCATTAAATATTTTATTGATACCTCTGCTAAACATAAAGTCTATTTCAATTTCCATGAGAAAAACAATATCAGAGATGCTTTTAATTCGTGGAACTATGATGGTTTTAGAGATATTATATTGAAACTTAATGTTGAAGGAAATCTTAAAGAATACTTAGTTACTCTCTTTAATCCAATTGATGAAGTTGATATTATTAATTTTATTAAGACTCAACTAATTGAATCTGATAAGAAGGAAAAAATTTTATGCTCTCTCTTCTCTGCTTTTGTATTTCATTCTTTCCAATTACGGGATATTTATAACTACTTTAATAATCTTAGTCATAACGGGAAAAATTACCAATCTGATTATTATTCCTTTCTAAAAAGTAATTTTGGTCATAAGTTTGAGCGAAATTTAGGCTTGTCCGTAATTAAAATCAATCAGAATTTTATTAATGAGTTTTCTGATTATATAGAACTTCAATCAAATATCTTTGAGTTTGTCAAACAGCAATATGCCTTACTTTCAAATCATTGTTATTTTGCCATTAAAATTGAAAATATAACTTGGAAAGGAAAAAATGTAGTTTGGGATTTGTATTCTGATATTGTTTTGTATTCTGAAAAATTTATCGAGGAGAAAACAGCAAAGGGTTATTTTCATCCTTCTAAAATTCAGGAAGCTACTCAGAATTATATTGAAGGTTTAGATATTGAATCTGCTTCTTTTGATTTATGTAATACTGGCTTCACCTATAAGGATTGTATCGTTTTAACAGATAAGCAATTAAATGGAAGTGCAAACAACCGCTATCAATATTCTATTTTATTACTTTTTGAGAAAAATGAAAGGGATGAAGAAGTAATTCCTTGTCCAGCCTGTAGAAGTATGAAAGTACGAGGTAATTCTTATCCTGTTTTGGGGGTTAAAAGTTGGGAGTGCTACAATACTTTCTGTTATGATAAAAGTAAATATAACAGAGGCAAAAGATATTCTCTGGCTTCTTTAATTAAACAAGAAGCTATTGATGATGAAAAGAGTTTAATTTTAAATGGGACAATTGAAAAATTCAGATTAGATGTTGTAGGAAATATTGACGATGACAATGTTATCGAGTTCTTAATAAGACATTATTCCCTTTTTGGAGACAATGTAAATTTGTATCACTTTGATGACATATCAGATAAATTAGATTTAGGTCGAAAAATACATCATGAAAAACTTGTCAAATCCCAAGTCCAATCTGATAATTTTTATGACATTGCTTTTTTTCATAGGTTCGCTCTTGTAAACTCCTCTAAAAAGAATAAAGAATATAAAAATTTATCTTCAATTGCCAATGTAGAAGTGTATAATGGAGATAGTTTTTTTGTACTTCAACAATTCCAAGATAGTTCAATTGATGGAGCTGTCACTTCGCCTCCATATTATAATGCGAGAAGTTATTCTCAATGGGCTAATATTTATTGTTATTTATATGATATGTATAATAACGCCAGAGAAGTTTTTAGAGTGCTTAAACCAGGCAGCTATTATCTCTACAATATTTTCGATTATTTCGATAATGAGAACAATGTTGTGTTTTCTGCAATGGGAAAGAAAAGGATGATTCTTGGCTCTTACATAATCTATCTTTTCAAAAAAATCGGATTTCAAGTTACTGAAAATGTTATCTGGTATAAAGGTCATATTCAAGGAAACAGAAGTAATAATCAAGGAAATATCTCTCCCTATTATCAAGCCCCCTTGAATTGCTATGAACATATTTTATGTTTTCAAAAGCCCTCATTAAAACAAGAATTAAATTTCCCAGATTTAATTAAAGTTCATCCTGTTGTAAAAATGATTAAGGGAAAAAACATTCTTGGGCATACAGCTCCTTTTCCTTCTGAAATCCCTGCATTGCTAACTAATAAGTTATTTAAAGGGGCAACTATTCTTGACCCGTATGCTGGAAGTTTTACTACAGCTCGTCAGGCATTGAAGAACGGTATCAAATCAATTAATATTGAGATGGATTTAAATTATTGTAACCTTGGATTAGATTTAATCCGAAAGGAGAGTATTGGTAAGTCTTATTCTCTGTTTTGATTTTTTTCTTTGGTTGCAGCGAACTCTAAGGCGTACCTATGGCATTCCCCCCTTCAAATGGCATAAGTACGTTAG
>JAHDBK010000367.1 GCA_020630455.1 Saprospiraceae bacterium | reverse complement strand
GATGCTGGCGTTTGGCCTTATTTGCGCATTGAGACGAGTTGGACGAATACGCAATATTGATCGCCGCTTTCAAACCCAATTCTTTATGCCCAAGACCACTAAACCCCAAATTGATAACGGGATGTCTTTTTGACCAATCCCATTTATCGGCTATCCAAAGCCCTTCAAATAAGTCTTCCCGACCTTCATAAATGGCTTGTATGGTAGAAAGCATGAGCGACTTCCCAAAACGACGCGGACGGGCATAGAAGTAGTATTTCCCCCGCAGGAGCTGATGAATTTCCCGTGTTTTATCAATGTACAAGAGCTTTCGCTCTATGATTTCACTGAATGTTTGTACGCCGAGTGGGTAGGCTTTCATGCTTTTTGATTAAGATAATTTTTTGTTGAATAGTATCAGTTAAAATGAATACACCTTGATATCTTATTTTATTTGTCAATTTTTTCAAAATGGAGAAGTTTTTTCACATAAATTGGAATAGTAATTCTCATAAGAATCAGGGTCTAAAGATGAAGCTTTTTTCAAATGGAAACACACAAAATCACTTCGGTCGTCACTCTGATGATACTTTCTTGCGAATTCATATTGGATTTTAGCTGATTTTGGGAAAAGTCTAATTGCTTCTTTAAATTTTTCTTCCCAATTTTCATCAAGAATAGCATCTTGAATCGTTGCTTTCTTATGTTTTTTATTAAGATTTAAGGCTTGTTTAAATTCTTTCTTTGCTTTGACTTTATTTTTGTTTTTTAGGTATAATATTCCCTTCAGAAAAAATATTTCTGACTTATCAATATTGTTATTAGCTATATCAATTGCTGCATCAAAGTTTTCTGCACTAAAATTTATATCTTCTTGTGTTTCCATATATATGATTCCAGCAGTTTTTTTAGCAAAAAAAGTGCTATCCTGTAAGCTACTCGCTTTGTTTAGAACCGCAATCGGATCAATATAATTTGATTGAGTTGATTCACTTTTATCTAACTTTGAAAGCGTTAATGCTTTTTTATAGAGTACATGTGAAATAACTTTTCTATCTTCAAAATATTTAGTTTCTATTTTTTCTAGTGTCTTTTTTGAATCTTGATAATTTCCTTGTTCGTACTCAAGTTCTGCTATAAAACAATCTATAAAAGGGAATTTGCCGTTAATATTATTTAATTGTGAAACCCAAACATTGCACCGTTTTCTAAACGCACTTTCATTTATCTGTTGCGAACCATTTTTACAAGACTGATACTCATTGATAATCTTGAAGAAATTGAGGTATATGTCTTTATCAGGGTTATTTGATTTTTCAATAAAGGAACTTGCTTTATTGAATTGTGGAGAACAAAAAAGACTTCCATTATAATAACATTTTATAGCACTACTTAATATTTGGTTAGTATTAGTTTCATACAAACCATTCGCATTTCCAGTATCTTTATTAAATGTCATACTTGAATAAACATAAAAAAGAACAATGAATAGAACAATGAATAGAACAAAGAATAAAATAACTACATTCGTAATGTATCTACTTCTAGGTAAAGTTGGAGTTGATCTTTCTAATTGCCTAGTAAAATCTATTAAATTTTTAGAAATTTGATTTATATCAATTTTTCTGTTTTCGTGAGTAAGGACTCCTTTGATGTTATTTTTTTTCCAAAAACTGTACTGAGCCTTCAATTGAACTAAATCATCGGACTTTCTTTCTAATTCATTTTTTTTTACATAGCAATCTAATCTTTCAAAAGCCTCTTCAATTTCACTTTCACTTATTAACTCTATAATTAGACTAATTTCTCTATTTCTATTCATATCACTGTTATTAGTAATAGTCTGATTCAGGGAGTACTGTTCTTAAATTATCCTTTTTTTTAAAGCTTGGGGTAACTTGTGACAAATACTGTTTGATAATTCTCTTCTCTAGTTCTTTCTTCATAGGCTGATTCCACCATCTTTGTAGAAATTCGTTTACAACTCTTTTTTCTATCACTTTTTTCGTTATCTCTAAATCTTCATGTGTAATATCTCTATTAGCGCTTACTGGGTTTGATAAATGTTTGGAAATGCAGACTGTTATAAGAATTAAATCTATTCTATTTTTTGGAGGGATTAATTCTGAACTATCTATTTCTTTAATTGTATTTTGGTTAACTATTCTATATATTTTCATTAACACTAGGCTTTGATATTTTCTTGCTAATTCAGATGATGAGTAATATTCTACCTTGAATTAAACCTAGCTCACCCAATGTTGAATTTTCACGATTGGTGTTCTCAATAGATATATAAATAGGTATATCAATAGTATTAATTTGAACCTCGCTAAGATCCAGAATTATATCTTTACTTTGTGCTTGTCCATTATGGCTCCATGCTAATGAAAAAACTAAAAATACAATATTGAACGCATCTTTCATATCTTGATTTTTTTGATTAAGGTTTAATCATCCCGTTTTAATACTTTTGCTTTAAAGCTAAATCCTTTTTTCAAAGGTATATTTCTAATCCCTAGCTTTCTTTCATTTATTGGAACTATTACTTTTTCTAGCGTGTCACTACTCTCAGTTAGATTATTTGGAAATGAATTGCTTCCCAAATTAAATTTTTGATATATGTCTTTGTTCTTTTCACCAAGTATTTTCGCAACGACACCTATTGAGGGGTCATAACTTTTTTCTTCTTGAACAGGTGTAATTCCTTTAATTTGCCCCATTGTCTTTGCAATTTCATATATCGGTCTTTTGGTTTCTAAAAGAACTGCTTTATTTCCTTCTTTTACAGCTTCTTTAATACTTTCTTTTAATGTATTCAATTCTGCAATATTTTTCGGGTCATAACTATATTTTTGAAAACTATAGTTTATGAAGTCTTGAAAATCAGTAGTATGAAGTAGATTTTCTATTGTAGGTATTATCACTCTAAATTGTCTTGAGTTGAAACCTTCTTGCATTATTACATACTCGTTATATTCATTTAGTTTTACACCAGTAGTACTCATCCTCATTTCATTATATCTCTGCCAAGCAGGGATTAAAAAAGCCATGTTGTTATAGCATTTTCTTACAATTGGGTCTGGGCGGACTTTGATATTAGCTTTATAAGTACAATTACATTTTGAGAAAAAACTATTGTCTAAATCAGAGATATTATTTTTTACAGAAAATTCCTTTTCTGGTCCAATACCACCTTTACTTTTACAAATAGAACTATTATTTTCTAAGTTCTTCACATACTCTTCATTTTTAATCTTAGAAATCTTACTTAAATCTATCTTTTCGTAATTATTTTCTTTCTTTATACCTTTGATGTGCCGATTTAAATAAACCAAGCCATCTATAATTGTCTCGCAGTCATTACAATGATTAACCCGTTTTATTAATTCAACATAATTTACTTTGTTATATGGTTTTATTAAAAAATCGTCCAACCGGTTTAGTTTAACCCATATCGTTTTATTAACTTTTCTATCCTTAACAATGGCAAACCAATTTTCAGCTATCTTTTGGTAGGAATCAAATACAAAATTTGTAGTTTTTACCATCGGGGCTATTTCTGCAAATTTGTCCCATTCGTTAGTTTTACTTGGGTCTTTCGAGGAATATTTTAACCCTAACTCATTTTGTACATAAACATACTTATCTTTTCTAGGCAAGTATTCTTTATCTAGTAAAGCAATTGGAACATTTGCAACCTGATAGTTAATTTCATTTTCAGCAAAAGTTTTTTTTGCACATTGATATGAATTACACATCAAGCCCTTTATTTGATTATGAGAGAGCAAATTTTTATTTGAAATTCTATTATATCGTTTTGCGATAGTGATAAAAAAATCATTTGAAATACAATCATCAATATTTGAATCTAAAAGAGTACCTATCTTCTTATAGATTGTAGGCTCAATTTTTGCGCTAAATAAGTTCCATGCTTTTCCTCTATATATGAATGAATCATTCCCCCTTTTTAATTCATAGACAATGTTATTATTTTCTACTTTAAAATCTAGAAAATTAAATTCGTCACCTTGAATATAGGTTTCTTTTTTCTTGGTATTAAGGTTAACTACTTGTATTTGATTTGAATGAACTATAATTCTTTCGCCCTCATGTTTTGGAAATAAATCCTGTTCAAAATTCACAAGATATTTGTTATAAAGCTTTTCATATTTTGTACCTGTAAAATTTATATTTATGTATTCAGAAGACACTTTGTTTATTTCAGGCTCATTAGTGCAGGAACAAAAACAAAATAGTATAATTATGTATGTAGGATAAGAGATTCTCATTTGTTAATTAATTTAGGTTAACAATTAATTGATTTTAGCATTTTACCAAACGGATACTTCAAGATTACTCGTAATACATCTCAAATTTACAAAAAACAAAAAAAAATCCAAATCGCTTGTAATATCTAAAAAGTACAACGCTACCGTACCTTTTCAAAATAAGGCAGATACTTTCTAAAACAACCGCTTAAAAAACACCCCCAAAACCAAAGCCAAAATCAACAAAGCACCTACACCCCACCACCACCAAGAAACTCCAGCAGTTTGAATCGCGCCCATACTCCCAATAGGCGTAAAACCCGCCCAATAAT
>JAHDBK010000366.1 GCA_020630455.1 Saprospiraceae bacterium | reverse complement strand
AAAAAATTAGGTATTGATTTTTATGATTTAAAAAAGGATGGTGCTTGTATATTAGGCATAAAAAAAGACCATTACTAAAATAGTAAGGGTCTTTTTCATATATCATATAGTATTATTATCTAGCAAAAGAGATGGCTCTCTTTTCTCGAATAACTGTAACTTTTACTTGACCAGGATATTGCATTTCGTCCTGTATTTTTTGAGCAATCATGAAGGCAACATCGTCAGCATATTCGTCGCTTACTTTTTCAGCAGAAACGATTACTCTCAATTCTCTACCTGCTTGAAGAGCGTATGCTTTCATTACACCATCGTGAGACATTGCTAAATCTTCTAACTCTGTAATACGTTGTAAATAACTATCTAGCACCTCTCTTCTCGCACCTGGTCTTGCTCCAGATATTGCATCACAAGCTTGAACGATTGGAGAAATAATATCATTCATTTCTATTTCGTCGTGGTGAGCACCAACGGCATTACAAACAGCTGGATGTTCCTTGTGTTTTTCACACATTTTCATACCTAATAGAGCATGAGATAATTCACTTTCTTCTTCAGGAACTTTCCCTATATCGTGTAAGAGTCCTGCACGTTTTGCCAATTTGATTTGTTTTTTATTCAAACCTAATTCAGCAGCCATAACTGCACATAAATTGGCTGTTTCGATGGAGTGCTTCAATAGATTTTGACCATAAGAAGAACGGAAACGCATACGTCCTACCATACGAACTAACTCAGGGGCTAAACCGTGAATATTCAAATCAATCACTGTTCTTTCTCCTATTTCTCTAATTTGTTCTTCTAATTGCTTGCGTGTTTTGGCAACGACTTCTTCAATACGAGCAGGGTGAATACGCCCATCTGCTACTAATTTTTTGAGAGCCAAACGACAAACCTCTCTTCTGATAGGGTCGAAACTTGAAATTACGATTGCCTCAGGAGTGTCATCTACTACGATTTCTGCACCTGTAGCGGCTTCTAATGCACGAATATTACGACCTTCTCTACCAATGATTTGACCTTTAAGGTCATCAGATTCTAGTGCGAATACAGAAACGGTATTCTCAATAGTAAATTCGGCACACATTCTTTGAATGGTGTTGATGACTATTTTACGCGCATCTTTATTAGCACTTGATTTGGCTTCATTAATGATTTCTTTCTCTAAAGCCATTGCTTCTGTTTGAGCTTTTCCTCTTACTGCTTCGATTAATTGCTCTTTGGCTTCGCCTTCAGACATTTTAGCGATTCCTTCAAGAGCTTTAATACGCTTTTCGTTGGCTTTTTCTAGCTCTTCTTTTCTTTTTGCTACAATTTGAAGCTGTTTATCTAAGTTTTGTCTTATAGAGTTTATCTCGCTTTCTTGTTGTTCAATTTCGTTTAATTTTTTGCTAAACTCTTTAGTTTTATCCTGTAAAGATTGTTCTTTAGACTGAATATCTTTTTCTAAACCTTTGATTTCTAACTCTCTATCCTTTATCTCTGACTTTCTCTTATTCTTATAGTCCTCGTAATCTTCTTTTAGTTTAGCGTATTTTTCTCTTGCTTCTTGAATCTTCTTTTGTTTGATAGATTCGTTTTTACTTTCTGCTTTAGAAAGTAATTTTTCAGCTTTAAGATTTGCTTCTTCTACTCTTTTTGTGGCAGCTAATCTCGCTTCTTTTAATGTCATATCGGCTTTAGTATCTGCTTCTTGTAGTTTACTTTTAAAAATATTTTTTAAAGAAGCTCTTACTAAGAAATATCCGATAGCGATTCCTACCAACAGTCCTCCTAATCCTATTGCTATTTCCATTTTTTATTTCAAATTTTGTATTATATAATCATCAAAAAAACACCTTTGTGCTTTTTATCACTTTTTTTCAATGTGCAAATATGATGTATTTTTATTTTATTTTATTATTAATGCCTAATTATTTCAATAATTATGCTAAATAATATACTGAAGTTGTTTAAAGTTAATCTTTAGACCTACGCAAAAATCATTGCGGCTATTGGGCTTCAGCTATTTTTCGTCCCGTAGTTTTGGCTACGAAACTCAAAATGAGCCTTGCCAATAACCACAAGCATTTCCGCTCGGTATCTAATAATAAGTTTAAACAACTTCATTTATTAAACAAAAATATAAATAAATTAAATTAAATTCTAATATTTTAGAAAATGATGAGAAAAAACACTAGACATGATTACAAAAAGTAATCCCTATAAATTCCAACGAAGCCCAATTTGAATGGAAGTATCGTTAAATCTATACTTTTCTTGTGTGTTGCTACCTTCGTTTTTACCTAAAGTGCTTTGTTCTACAGCAAATGGATAAATATGGTAAGAGAATTTAGGTTGTGCAAAAACACTCAAATTTTTGGTAATTTGAGATTCTACGCCTAATCCTATATCTGAAGTCAAGTATAAATTATTGATTAAATTTCCTTCTCTAAAAAATCCTTTCTTAGTATTAATCATACCTAAAGGCAAACCATTATCTAAGTTTTGGATATCAATATTAGTATCATTAAATGCTAACAAATGAGCACTTCCGCCTCCTAAGACATAAAATTTAAACTTATTATGAGGCGTAATATAATACCTCAAATGAATAGGGGCAGATAAATAATGATCAGTTAAAGTAGCGGTATATTTTTCATTGACAAACTCCCTACTTCTATGAATTACTGGAGTCGTTTGGTATTTTTTCTTTTTATAAATAATACCTGTTTCTATTTCCCATCTTTTCTTAATAAAAGAAATATTTAAAACTGCTTGATGCCCGATGATATTATAAGAACTATTACCATTAACTTGTTCTGCATTTTTTACATATCCTGACTGAATAGATACAAAATCAATACCTGTACTTAATGACATCCTCATTTTAGGCTTTTTAAAATATGGACTCAAGTACTTGGATTTCCCTTCTTTATCTTCTTCGGAAACATCTGCTATTGCATGATCAATATCATTGAGGTAGTTAGTAGGCAATTTAGTAGGAATAGTTACTATGGCATTGCCTTGAGCATTGGTCGTTGAAACTTTGGCAACAACATGTGGAATGCTATTTAATTTTTTCTTATAATTAAAATAAGCAATCGTATTTTCTATATTATCGGTTGATTCATCATCTTCTAAGATGTTTTCTTTTTCTTCTTTTTGTTCTGTTTTTTTATTTATTAATGATTTATTATCAATAAGAGATTCATTTCGTCCAAATACATCTAAAGGATTTTCACTAATATTAGTAGCATCATTTAACATATACTGTAGTGCTATAGATTGAGAATTTACGTGATACTTTGAAGCATTTTGCATAGTGAACAAACTCAAAACCACTAATAAAATAACTACCGCTTCTAGTATTTTGATATAAAATACTTGGCGGTTGATGGTATCTTCTTCTTCTAAGATTTCTTCCATTTCATCCCATTGAGGTTCAAGGGAAGGATTAGAGGTAACACTTTCTTTTATAAACTGATCAAAATCCATGATTTCGCTTTCTTGAATCATAGATTCCATTTTAGACCAATCTGCTTGTAATGGGCTATTATAATTATTAATATCATTTTTAATTTGATTATCAAAATCCAAATTTTCTTGGTTGATAATCATATCTTGCATACGATTCCAATCCGATGGTATGTCGGCATTATAGTTTTTTAAGTAATCCTTAATCAATTCGTCCAATTCTCTATTTCTCATACTCTTGATATTTAGGACTTAAGATTTCTCTCAATTTGGCCCTTGCTTTTACAAGGTTAGACCTAGAGGTACTTTCTGTAATTCCTAATTTTTCACCAATTTCTCTATGTGAATATCCCTCTATCACATAAAGGTTAAATACCGAGCGATAAGCTACTGACAAAGACTGAATTGCCTTCATAATATCTTGATGATTACAATTGCTTACTGCATCGGGTTCGGAAGATTCATAGTCATACACTTGCTCTAAATCTTCTGTTCTTCTTCGAGTTTGTTTTCTATAGTGGTCGATACAAGTATTGACCATTATTCTTTTTATCCAAGCATTGAGAGAGGTACCAGGTTTATATTTACTAATGTTTCTAAAAACTTTAATAAAACCTTCATGTAGAATATCTTTGGCTTGTTCGGTGTCGTTGGCATATCTAAGACAAACTCCTATCATGCTGTTGTAGAACGATTCATACAACTGCCTTTGAGCCCATCTTTCTTTGCGAATACAGGCTTCAATCAAGAGATTCTCTTCTTGCTCCAATTTTAATGAAATATCCATTGAAAGCATTTTATTTTAATCCGAATATACGTTAAGACGTAAAAAGTATCTACATATACACTCTTTTTTTAACAATCTATTAATAATTGTTTCGGCTTATTAACTAAACGTTTGCAAAGTTTATTGTGCTGCGTAGCGAAAATTAAATCTTTTAGACAAAAGATAAGAGATATTATATTTTAGACAGAAGAGAGAGCATGTATCTGTATTTTTTTATTAAAATTTATAAAAAAAAATATAAAATGAACTATTTGATTTGAATAATAGTTGTATATTTGCATCGCTGATTTAAAAATCAGATGGTTTTAGACCTATGGTGTAATCGGTAACACAGCAGATTTTGGTTCTGTCGTTCTAGGTTCG
>JAHDBK010000365.1:2538-4611 GCA_020630455.1 Saprospiraceae bacterium | reverse complement strand
TTTTAATTTTATATATTATTTATTTTTAATTAAAATAATAAAAAATACTCATTCTTACAGTATATAATAATCAAGTCTATATCCTACCTTTGCGTTATCATTTTAAATGCTATAAATTATGAGTATTACTCAATATACAGAAATTAAATATAAAAGGAAAAATTTCAACGATGAGCAAATGTTGGAATTGTATTATCGACTTTTGAGACCTCGTATGATTGAGGAAAAAATGTTGAAATTATTAAGGCAAGGAAAAGTCAGTAAATGGTTTGCAGGAATTGGACAAGAAGCTATTGCTGTTGGCGTTACTTCTGCATTGTTAGATGATGAATATATTTTTCCGATGCACCGTAATCTAGGGGTGTTCACTACTCGTGATATTCCATTAGAAAGGTTGTTTTGTCAATGGCAAGGCAAGGCTATGGGTTTTACCAAAGGGCGTGACCGTTCTTTTCATTTCGGTACTAATGATTATCATGTTGTAGGAATGATATCCCATTTAGGTCCTCAATTGGCATTGTCAAGTGGAGTTGCTTTAGCACATAAATTGGCAGGAGAAGGTAAGATATCTGTAGCCTTTACAGGAGAAGGAGGAACAAGTGAAGGAGATTTTCACGAAGCCTTGAATGTGGCATCTGTTTGGAAGTTGCCAGTGATATTTGTAGTAGAAAATAACGGTTATGGATTATCCACTCCAACAAGTGAGCAGTATAATTGTATTCGTTTGGCAGATAGAGGAGCTGGTTACGGGATGGAGTCCCTAGAAATAGATGGTAATAATATATTAGAAGTATATGAAACCATCAGTACATTAGCAGATGATTTGAGAGAAAATCCAAGACCTATTCTAGTTGAGTGTAAGACCTTTAGAATGAGAGGTCATGAAGAAGCATCTGGAGTGAAATATGTACCTAAGGAGTTGTTAGAGGAATGGGGTAAAAAAGACCCCGTATTGAATTTTGAAAGATTTTTAATAAAAGAAAGAATATTAACAGAAGAAAAAATAGAAGAGTATAAAGAGTCTATAAAGTATCAAATTAATGATGCTTTAAAAATAGCGGATGCTCAACCTGCTATTAGTTCTTCTCCTGAACAAGAATTACAAGACGTTTATGCTCCTTTTAATTTTGTTGAAAATGAGAGCCAATCAAGTAGCTCAGAAAAACGTTTTATCGACGCTATTTCAGATGGATTAAGATTAGGAATGGAAAAATATCCTAATTTGGTACTGATGGGACAAGATATTGCTGAATATGGAGGTGTTTTTAAAATAACAGATGGATTTGTAGAAGCATTTGGAAGAGAAAGAGTCAGAAATACTCCTATTTGTGAAAGTGCAATTGTAGGGATAGGACTAGGTTTGAGTATCAAGGGATATAAAGCCATGGTAGAAATGCAATTCGCTGATTTTGTAACTTGTGCTTTCAATCAAATCGTGAATAATTTAGCCAAAAGTCATTATCGCTGGGGACAGAATGCTGACGTGGTGGTCAGAATGCCTTGTGGTGGTGGTGTCGCCGCTGGACCTTTTCATTCCCAAACCAATGAAGCGTGGTTTGCCCATACACCAGGATTGAAAATTGTTTACCCAAGTAATCCTTTTGATGCAAAAGGTTTGCTTTTGGCAGCTTTAGAAGACCCTAATCCAGTCTTGTTCTTTGAGCATAAGTTTTTATATAGGACTTCTTCCCAAGTGATTCCTGATGATTTTTATACAATAGAAATCGGAAAGGCTAATATTGTTAAAGAAGGAAGAGATATGACTATCATTACTTATGGAGCAGGAGTGAAATGGGCATTAGATGCAGCAGAAGCAAGTGATTATGATATTGAAGTTTTGGATTTGCGTTCTTTACAACCATTGGACTATGAAGCGATTGAAGCAACGGTAAAAAATACAAGCAAAATATTGATTTTACACGAAGATTCTATGTTCGGAGGTCTAGGAGGTGAAATTTCTGCTTATATTACAGAACACTTCTTTGAATATTTAGATGGACCAGTAATGAGGGTAGGAAGTTTAGATACACCGATTCCTTTTTCTCCAGAATTAGAAAAAGATTATTTAGCATC
>JAHDBK010000365.1:0-2438 GCA_020630455.1 Saprospiraceae bacterium | reverse complement strand
AGAGTACTCAATACTAAAAAACATGGATATAAAAGATTTATTATCGGCAACATTGATATTGTTTTCCATAATTGATATATTGGGAAATATACCTGTATTTATTTCATTAAGAGAAAAAGGCTTGAAGATTGAAGCAGAAAAAGCAACGATTGCTTCGGGAGTTTTGATGATATTATTCTTATTTGTTGGAGAAGGCATCTTAGCCTTGTTTGGTGTTGATGTCAATTCTTTTGCAATAGCAGGGGCAATAGTTATATTTTTGATGGGTTTAGAGATGATATTGGGGCGGCATATTTTTAAAGACGATAATGAAATAGAATCGGCATCTGTTTTCCCTATTGCATTTCCATTATTGGCAGGTACAGGAACAATGACGACTATACTATCCTTGCGTTCAGAATATAACTATGTAGAAATAATATTAGCTATACTGATTAATTTAGTTATTATTTATTTAGTTATTAGAAGTTCTTCAAAACTCAATAAAATACTAGGAAAACAAGGAACGAATATATTGAGAAAGGTATTCGGAATCGTTTTATTAGCAATTGCTATCAAATTATTTAAAACCAATATTGGCTTTTAAATGGTTCTAATTCCCTGTTCGATTCATATAATTTAGGACAGCTTCCTTGGTAGTAAGCCAATTCCTTCCTTCTTTATAAGCATCGATTTTGCCTTGTCGTGCCAAAAGACTGATATAATCTTGAGTATATGGAATGTTCTCGTCATCTGCGATAGATGCTATAGACTGATAATTGTCGTGTGTATTATTCAAAAAACTCAAATAAATATCTAGACTGCGTTCCACTGCTTGAACTACCAATAAAAGCAATTTGTCGTAATTGCCTTTATTGGCTCTATTGAGTGCGGTATAATATTTTTTTCTATCATTTCTAAGAATAATAGCAGGGGTATATCCCTTTTTCATTAATAATAAATTATAAATAAGCCTTACCGTACGACCATTTCCATCAAAAAAAGGATGTATCCAAACAAAACGATGGTGAAAAATACATGCTTTAACGACAGGATGTAAATTTTTAGCTTCTTGATTTGTCCAAATGAGTAATTCTTCCATTAAAATCTTGACTTCTTTAGCATTAGGTGGGATAAAATTAGCCCCTGCAATTCTTACTCCTGAAGTCCTGTATTTTCCAGCAAATTCTCTTTCGATTTTTTGTAATATTAATGCATGAGTTTCTAAAATGTCTTTTAGTGTTAATGTATATTTTTTATGTACTATTTTTTCAATGAATTCAATAGCTTCTTGGTGGTTTACTGCTTCAAAATGTTCTCTTAATGATTTTCCTTTTATGGTGAATCCTTCTTCAATAATCATCCTCGTTTCATGTAATGTCAAGGTGTTTCCTTCAATACTATTAGAATTATAAGTCCATTCTAGGTTAAGACTATCTTTTATATTTCTTAATGCGTAGGGTGGAATTGGTCTTAATTGTTCCAATCGATTTTTTTTGTCATCAATTCTTTGCAATGCGGTTTCCAATCCATTAAAATGGTAATTATATTTTTTCCAAGACATGTACTGTTTTATTGTTCATTACAAATATAATGATTTTTTTAGAAAAAATATTGGATAGGGTGTTTTTTATAAATATCCGATATTGGGTAAATATAAAAAAATCGCTACTTATGTAGCGATTTTCAATGTTTATTAGTTTCTATGATTAAAAAAAGAAAGTAATTTATTTATTTCAAAATCAATTTAAATTACAGTGACTTCCTTTTTAATTTCTTCTTTAAATGAGCGAATTCTAATGATATAATTTCCTTTTTCAATATCAGATAAATCTAATTCATAAAAGGCATTATGAGGGGTATTCATTAATGAATTATTAATTAAAATATTTCCTTCTTTATCCATAACACAAATGTCAGAGAGTCCTCCCTTAATCAATTCTAAATCAACAAAATATTTATTCTGATTATTATCAGAAGAAAATAAAATTTCTGTATCTGTAGATGTATAATTGCTAGTATGATACTCAATATTATCAGGTGTGTTTGCTGATTGAGCAACTAGATTGTTGTTTATAAATGTAAGGGAAAGGGTAAGAATAATAAACCATTTAGTAGTATACCAATTCATGTCGTAGAATATTTGTTTTTTATTACTATTCTGCAAAACCGTGTCAAATATATAATAAAAATTTATATCTTACAATTTTTTTAAATAAAAATTTTTGAAATTAATCATATTGCAAAATATATTGTATAGTAGATGTTATTATGAAAAATTTATCTATAATCAATTTTTTGTAATAACATCTACTATTAAATTTAAACAGGTTTTGAATTTATTTTTTGTATAATTTTATCAAAATTGGTTGTTTTCATTAAGAGTATATATAAATATGTTTTAGACATACTTTAAATTATTACATTCAAAAGTATGCCAATTTTCATTTTTATATTTA
>JAHDBK010000364.1 GCA_020630455.1 Saprospiraceae bacterium | reverse complement strand
AGAGGAATAACGAAGAATATCATTAAAAAGACAATTTAGCTGTAATCAATTTTTCATAATAACGTCTATATTGTAATTAGATAAATCAAATTTTATTTTACGATGCAAAATCAATTCGCTAGAAGACATATAGGCACTTTCAATAAGGAAGAAATTTCTGAAATGCTCAAAACTATTGGTGTATCATCTTTAGAACAATTAATTGATGAAACCATACCCTCTTCAATTCGCTTAGAAAATGAGCTTGATTTACCTCCTGCTCAAACAGAATTTGAGTACCTACAATCATTGAAAAAGGTAGCTGCAAAAAATGAAGTATTTCGTTCTTATATAGGAATGGGCTATTATGGTACAATTACGCCTTCAGTTATTTTGCGAAATATATTTGAAAATCCAGGTTGGTATACGCAATATACTCCTTATCAAGCTGAAATATCACAAGGAAGATTAGAGGCTTTGTTGAACTTTCAAACAATGGTTTCTGACCTTACAGCTATGCCTGTTGCCAATGCTTCTCTTCTGGATGAAGGGACAGCAGCAGCAGAAGCGATGAGTATGTTTTTTGCATTAAAAAATAAAAAAAATAAAAAAAATCCTTTATATACCTTCTTGGTTTCTGATAAAGTATATCAACATACTATTGATATTTTATTGACAAGAGCCGAGCCATTAGGTATTAAAGTTAAAGTTCAGGATTGGAAGGATTTTGATTTGAATGACTCTGATGTATTCGGAGCATTATTACAATATCCTAATGAAGAAGGAAATGTAGAAGATTATAGTGGTTTTTGTAAAAATGCTTCTGATAAGGGAGTATATATTACCGTTGCGGCTGATTTACTTTCTTTGGCTTTACTCAGCCCTCCAGGAGAATGGGGAGCAGATGCTGTTGTAGGAACTACTCAAAGGTTTGGTGTTCCTATGGGATTTGGAGGGCCGCACGCTGCGTATTTTGCTGTTAAGGAAGATTATAAAAGACAAATCCCTGGTCGAATTATTGGGGTGTCATTGGATAGAAAAGAAAATGCTGCACTTCGTATGGCATTACAAACCCGTGAACAACATATCAAAAGAGATAAGGCTACTTCTAATATTTGTACTGCTCAAGCATTATTAGCGATTATGGCTGGTATGTATGCTTGTTATCACGGTGCTTCTGGAATTAAGAGCATTGCTGAAAATATTCACTATGCGGCTTCTAGACTTTCTGATGCACTCAATGATGCGGGTTTCAAAAATGAAAATGAAGGTTTTTTTGATACTTTAAAAATCAATTGTCAATCCAATCAGCAAAGAGATGCTATTTATAATAAAGCCATTGAACACCAAATTAATTTCCGTAAAATAGGAAAGCAATATTTGGGTATTGCGGTTGATGAAACAACTTCTCAAGAGGATGTGACTGATATTTTAAATGTTTTTATTAATAATAAAAAAGAAGTAATTATAAAGAAATCTCTTTATAATATTGATGAAAATTTAATTAGAACAAGTGAATATCTAAGTCATCCTGTGTTTAATTCTTATCATACAGAAAGTGAGATGATGAGATATATAAAGCGATTAGAAAATAAAGATTTATCGCTGATGCACTCTATGATTCCTTTGGGTTCTTGTACTATGAAGTTGAATGCTGCTACTCAATTGATTCCTGTAAGTTGGGAATCTTTTGCACACATGCATCCATTTGCTCCAAGCAGCCAAACTAAAGGTTATCAATATATCATTCAAGAATTAGAAAATTATCTTTGCGAAATAACTGGCTTTACGGCTTGTTCTCTTCAACCGAACTCTGGAGCTCAAGGAGAATATGCTGGATTGTTATGTATTAGAGCCTATCATATTGCGAATGGTGATATACATAGAAATATAGCTTTAATACCCTCATCGGCACACGGTACTAATCCCGCTAGTGCAGTGATGGCTGGCATGAAAGTAGTCGTTGTGAAATGTGATGAAAATGGGAATATAGATATTGATGACTTGAAAGAAAAAGCAAACAAATATTCAAATGAGTTGGCAGCTTTAATGGTGACTTATCCTTCTACTCATGGTGTTTTTGAAACAGGAATCAAAGAAATTTGTTCGACGATTCATCAAAACGGAGGAAAAGTATATATGGACGGAGCGAATATGAATGCACAATGTGGATTGACTAATCCTGCTACTATAGGAGCAGATGTTTGCCATTTGAATTTACATAAAACATTTGCTATTCCTCATGGTGGTGGTGGTCCAGGAATGGGGCCTATTTGTGTAAATGATTCATTAGCTCCATTTTTACCTCAACATAAAATAGTGGAAACAGGAGGAAACAATGGAATACCTGCGGTATCAGCGGCTCCTTTTGGGAGTGCGAGTATTTTATTAATTTCTTATGCTTATATAAAAATGTTAGGTGCAGAAGGAGTGACTAATTCTACTAAACACGCCATTCTGAATGCTAATTATATTAAAGCAAGACTAGATGGTGCTTATGATGTATTATATACAGGCGAAAATGGTCATGCTGCTCATGAATTAATTATCGATTTAAGACATTTGAAGACCTTAAAATTAAGTGCTGAAGATGTAGCCAAACGATTGATTGATTATGGATTCCACGCCCCAACCTTATCATTTCCTGTAGCGGGTACATTGATGATAGAACCAACAGAAAGTGAAAGTAAAACAGAGTTGGATCGTTTTTGTGATGCCATGCTTTCTATTAAAAATGAAATAGATGAAATTGCATCTGAAAGTAAATGGAAAGAGAATAATGTATTGGTCAATGCCCCTCACACTTTAGAAGAATTAACGGCTGATGAATGGGATTTTCCTTACTCTAGACAAAAAGCGGCATATCCACTAGCTTATTTAAAAGAAGGGCATAAATTCTGGGCTTCTGTTGCTAGAGTCAATAATGCTCATGGAGATAGAAACTTTATATGTACTTGTCCTCCAATTGAAGATTATATGGAAGAGGCCAATTCTTAAGATTGATAAATTTATATGATTATAAAGAGTTTTCTTTATTAATTAACTATTTTAATGTTTTTAATCATTGAATAATATCGTTTTTTTACAATAGATATCATAGATGACCTTTCTAAATCTAATCCTTCAATATCGTTGATTTTATTGAATTTACGCAAATGCTTATCTCCCCATATACTTATATCAATAAGAATAGACGACAACTCAATCGCCTTTTCAGTAAGGAGATATATGTTTTCTTTTTTGTTATTTGCTTGCTTTTGCTTGGTAATTAATCCATAGGAAGTTAAAAGTTTTAAACGAGAAGACAAAATACTGGGTGCAATCTGCTCTTCTGAAGAGGAAAATTCCTTGAAAGTTATTTTATGATGCAAAAGAATATCCCTTACAATAAGTAACGACCATTTATCTCCAATTATATCTAATGTTGAAGCTATTGCACAACCTGAACGGAAATTATTTTTCATTATTTTTCTTTTTTACTATTAATTTGATAGTAATTTTTTAATTTTGCTATTATTTTAGTAGTAAAATTAAAAAATATTTCAATGATTAAACAAAAAAGGTTAACAAAAATAAATTTATACGATAAGTTCAATGCTGCATTTGTAAGTTTAATAACTCCTGAAATGAAAGCATTAAATAAAATCAGGAAACAAAATTCTTATTCAAAACAACCTACTTTAGAACGTCCATTTGATATGCCATTAGAATTTATTTCTATAAATGGAGTCCAAATAAGAATGGCAAAATCTATTATTGATACTCAAAATAAAGAGACCATTGTTCTTTTATCTGCTTTTCCACATACTATCCTTGCATATTCGCCAATTTGGGAAGTATTAAAAAAAGAGTATAACCTTTATACTTATGATTTACCTGGGTTTGGAGCTAGTGAAACGAAAGCTGAATATATGTCTTTTACATTTCAGGCTGATTTTTTAAATTCATTTTTATCGCATTTTGATATTGAAAATTCACATTTGGTTGCTCCAGACGTTGGCATGGCAACAGCATTATCTTATGTTATTAATCATAAAAACAAAATAAAATCATTGATGATTGGTGACGGACCTGCTGCTTTACCGACATCTGAACCAAGTATTATGAAAAAAATGGTGTACTCAAGTTTTTGGAGGATTATGTTTGTAATTGCAGGAAGTGGTGCCTTGATTGAATCAGCAAAAAACTTAGGTAATGTAAGATATGTTCCCAATAAATATGAGATTTCAGATTATAAAAAATCACACAATGGTAAAGTAGCGAACTGCATGAAATGGTTTAAAAAATACCCTGAAGCATTAAAAGATATTGATAAAAATTTAAAAAACATTCAGATACCTACAAAAATATTTTGGGGAGAACATGAAGCTATTTTGCATAAAGAAAATGGGGTGAATTTGAATAAACGAATGCCTAATAGCGAACTTGAAATATTTGAAAATTGTGGACATTTTGTCTATCAAGATGATTATCCTAGATTTATAAGGTTAATACAAACATGGGTTGAAAAGCATAAATAATACTAATCCAAAAGAATTATAATATACATTCTAACTATGGATTCGTATAACCCTTATTTTTAATTGAATAAAAAGACTTGATATGATATTAGGTTTTGGATTGGAGTTTGTTAAAGAACTAAAA
>JAHDBK010000363.1 GCA_020630455.1 Saprospiraceae bacterium | reverse complement strand
TTCATAAGTTTCTTATTATTAACAATTCAAGCATGCAAGGAGAAGTGCGATGCCCTTTTAGAAAGTGGAACTTATGAATTTGAAATACCTGTAAATGTTGAAAATCAAAGTGGTATTTTTAATATTGGAGATACTTTAGACGTACAAATCGAATTTAAAGAGGCATACGATAGACTATCCAACGAATACCATTATATTACTGATTTTGGATTATTATCTTTCATTAGCGTTATTAGGTTAGACTCATTAGATGGCAACGGGGATGCTATTTCAAGTTTTGAACCTTATGTAACAGAAATTGATAGTCAAGGACCTCCTGCAAATGGTCCTGAGTATAAATTTATTGTTAAATCTCTTATGCGAAATAATAATATTATTCAATTAAAATTAAATGAAGCCGGTACTTATTTTATGAAAATTGGCTTTTACCTTGGTAGACATTATCCATATTGTAACTCAGTTATTATAATAGCAGAACATACAAATATAAATAATTATGCAGATAACAACGCTCACTTATTATATACTAGCCAAGATGAATATTATAGTTCTTGGATGACAGAAAATTTACAAGAAAGATTCCATGATGAAGGAGGATTTTGTTTTATTGTTCAATAATACTTTCATCAATTCACCTTAAACAAAGTCCAGATATAAATAATACTAAAACCCGTTAGAAAAATCATGCCTAAAATACTCAATATTTTCATACCCATTTTAGGTTTAGCGAAATCGGGAGTGAGTTTACTATTAATCAATAAATAATTAGCAAGGGCATAAAATGGCGTAGTTAAAAAAGACAAAATTGTAGCCAATTGTACCAAGGATAACATTTGCTTAGCAAAGAAACTAATGATTATCATTGAGCCTAAGATTAATACCCCCATCATAATCCAATACCACTTTTTATTGAGCAATTCAAAAGCAATAGCATCAAAAGGTTTTTTTATAGTATTGCTAATATCTGCATCTGTTTGATGTGAGCTATATTTAATGTCATCTGTTGTAGTTGCTGTTCCTTTGTCATCTATCTCTGGCAATGGAGTATTGATGAGACTCACCGCTCTCCCCATCACTCTAGGCAATGCATCTAAGCAAGTCAAGGTTGTACTGAACATTGTCGCTAAGGCAGCAATAGCAATTAACCAATAAAAACCATCGCCCAAAGTAGTTGTATATAGATTTATGAGCTGTATCGCAAACCCAGCAGATTTATTAGAAAATTCAATACCTGAATTGAACATCACTAAAGCCCCTAAAGACAAGAAAAATATAGCTATTACTAAGGTCGTCCAATATCCCACATTGAAGTCCATTAAAGAGGTTTTATAATCAAAGTCTTCTTGGGTAGTCTTCTGTTTTTCTTCTGTCCATATCGAACTCCAAACAGACATATCAACAGGAGCAGGCATCCAACCCATTAAACCAATTAAAAATGCAATACTTAATGTCTCTGATATAAATGGAAATTCTTGAGCTAAACTAAGGGATTGTGTATTATTAGAAAAGGCTAGAACTACTGCAATAAAAGTGCAGATGGTTAATAAAATAACGACTATTTTAATAAAATTATCTAATAAAGAATATTTACCTACCCAAAGTAGAAGTGTACAAACAGCTAATAACAAAATAGAAACCCAAGCAATATGCAAGGAAATACCAAAAACACCTATCAATAGACCAGCTGTCACCATAGTAACTGCTGCTTGAATAGTGAACATTGTAAAAGGAGTTAATATGATATATGCCCATAAAACCCAAGGACTCATCCTTTTATAGCCTTCTAATAAACTTTCCCCTTTCGATGAAGTATATCGCGTTCCAAACTCAAAGAAAGGATATTTGAATACCATAATTAATATCACTGCCCACAGCAGAGCAAAGCCATAATCTGCTCCTGCTCTTGTGGATTGTACTAAGTGAGAAACACCTATAGCTGCCCCCGCGAATAATAATCCTGGCCCTAGTTTTTTTACAAAATTTATTACACTATTCATGAATTAATTTAATTTTCAAAGGAATTTTTCAAAAAATCGTTCTAATTTAGCAAAATATAGGGATAGTATGATTTATTTTTATATTTATAAATATAAAAATTATAATAAGATAAAGAAATTTCTTTATTATTTAAAATAATTATCAATGAATTTAGATTTAACAGGTAAAAATGCATTAGTCGGTGGTGCTAGTAAGGGAATAGGAAAAGCCATAGCCCAAGAGTTGGCACAATTAGGAGCTAATGTAACCTTATTAGCTAGGAATATAAATGCTTTGGGTAGCGTATCTCAAACATTAGATAGGAGTCGTGGACAAGAACATAATTTCTTTTCAGTAGATTATTCAGATGTCTCAGATTTACAAAGAAAAGTGAAAGCATTATTAATGCAATATCCAATTCATATTTTAATTAATAATACAGGAGGTCCTGCTGGAGGCAGCTTGAGTGCTGCTTCACCAACCGCATTTTTAGAAGCTTTTAATAATCACTTAATCTGTAATCAAATGTTATCTCAAATGGTTGTACCATTTATGAAAGAAGAAGGTTATGGCAGAATTATCAATGTAATTTCTACTTCAGTTAAGCAACCTATAGATGGTCTAGGAGTGTCTAATACCATTAGAGGAGCTGTTGCCAATTGGAGTAAAACGTTGGCAAATGAGGTAGGCCCTTATGGTATTACTGTTAATAATGTATTGCCTGGATTTACAGAAACAGAACGTTTAGAAGAGATTATTAATAATAAAACAAATAAATTAAATAAAGATGAAGATGAGGTGACCGAAGCAATGAAAAAAGGAGTACCTTTACGTAGGTTTGCAGCACCTTGGGAAGTTGCTGCTGCTGCTGCTTTTTTAGCCTCTCCATCTGCTGCTTATATTAGTGGGATTAATTTACCTGTTGATGGAGGAAGAACCAAAAGCTTGTAGAAATTGGTGTATTTTGAATATAATGTAACATGGTAAAAGAAGACTTATCTTTTGAAATTTAATACAAAATAATAAAGAATATTCTTTATTATTTGATAAAATATAACGGCGTCCAATAACCTAATGTTAAATAATATCACTATGTTCGGAAATATTATAAAAAGAGGATTCGAATTAAGGAATCGAGTGAGTCAATCTCTTACTTTGAGTTTTTCTGAGCATCAAGATAAAACACTTCGAAAATTATTAATTAAAGCATCAGAAACTCAATTTGGCAATCATTATCGCTTCAAAAAAATATTATCAGAAAAGGATATTTATACATCATTTTCATCTTCTATACCTATACATAACTATGATAGTATGCATAATGAATGGTGGAAAAGAGCCCTAGAAAATGAAGAAAATGTAACTTGGAATGGTAAAATAAAATACTTTGCTTTAAGTTCTGGTACTTCAGGAAGTCCTAGCAAACACATTCCTATTACCGATGAAATGCTCCGCTCCAATAAAAAAGCAGGGACGAGAATGTTTTTTTCTCTTACTCAATATGATGTTCCTTCTACTTTATATACTAAAGGAATGATGATGCTAGGTGGCAGTACCGATTTACAGGATAAGGGTGGATATTTTGTAGGGGATTTAAGCGGTATTAACGCTAGGAATAACCCTTTTTGGCTGAGAAGAATGTACAAACCTGGCGTTAAGATTGCTGCTATTAATAATTGGAATGATAGAATTAAAGAAATTATTAAACAAGCGCCTGATTGGGATATTGGATTCATCATGGGTATTCCTGCTTGGAATCAACTGATGATTGAACGAATAGTAGAACATTATAAAGTAGATAGCATTCACGATATTTGGCCTAACTTACAAGTCTATGTTCATGGTGGCGTTTCATTTGAACCCTATCGAAAAAATTTTGAAGGCTTGATGTCAAAACCTATGATTTATTTAGATACCTATTTAGCATCTGAAGGTTTTTTAGCATTTCAAGCTCGTCCAGACACGAATGCTATGGCATTAATACCCAATAATGGAATCTTCTTTGAATTTATTCCTTTTAATAATAATTATTTTGATGAAAATGGACAATTAATCAATATTAATACCCAAGCGTTAAATATCAATCAAGTAGAACTAAATAAAGACTATGCCTTAGTCATTTCTACAAATGCTGGTGCATGGCGTTATTTAATAGGAGATACCATTCGTTTTACAAATATTGAAAAAGCCGAACTTATTATCACAGGAAGAACTAAACATTTTTTAAGTATTTGTGGGGAACACCTATCGGTTGATAATATGGAAACCGCCCTTCAAAACACGGCTAAGGAATTTGGTTTAAGTATTCCTGAATACACGGTATTGGGCGTAAAAGATGAACAGTTTTTTGCACATAAGTGGTATATTGCTTGTAATGATTTTAATATTAATAAAAATATTTTTATTAATGAGTTAGATCAGCAATTAAAAAATTTAAATGATGACTATAAAACTGAAAGAGAAGGCAATGTACTCAGGAACATTCAATTGAAAATCCTTCCTTCCAAAGCCTTTGTAGATTGGTTTGAACAAAGAAATAAATTAGGAGGTCAATCCAAGTTCCCTAGAGTTTTAAAAGGTAAATTAGCATTAGAATGGGAACAATTTACATCTCAACTATAAAAAATAAAAAATAGACTATATACATTAGCAATAAGTTTATTTTTAA
>JAHDBK010000362.1:1574-4650 GCA_020630455.1 Saprospiraceae bacterium | reverse complement strand
GAATCAATAGATTAAGGTTTTGGCGAAATAAATATTTTTGAGTTTATCGGGATAAACAATAAAATATTTATAAAGACAAGTTCTTAATATATTGGTTATCATAAAGATTAAAATTTAAACATGCTCTTAATTGAAAAGCCTTGTATTAATTAAATACAAGGCTTTCCAATCATGAAGTTGTTTAAAGTTAACTCTTATTTCAATATATCGTGTCCCATTTTATTCTTTTTTGTTAAAAGATAAAATTCGTTGTGTTCGTTAGGTTCTATTTCAAGATTGATATTTTCAACTATTTCTAAACCATATCCTATTAATCCAATACGTTTTTTAGGATTATTTGTCATTAATTTTATTTTACTAATACCTAAATCTCTTAAAATTTGAGCACCAATACCATAATCTCTTTGATCCATTTTAAAACCTAACTTTTGGTTGGCTTCATAAGTATCATATCCTTGTTCTTGAAGTTTATAAGCTCTTAATTTATTTATAAGACCAATACCTCTACCTTCTTGTCTCATATATAGGACAAGCCCTTTACCTGCATTTTCTACTTGTTTCATGGCAGCGTGTAACTGGGGACCACAATCACATCTTAAAGAACCTAAAATATCTCCTGTTTCACAAGAAGAATGGACTCTTACTAAAATGGACTCGTCTTTGTTCCATTCCCCTTTTTTCAATGCAAGATGGGTTTCACCTGTAGTTAATTGAGTATAAGCAATGAGTTCAAAATCGCCATATTGAGTTGGCATTTTTACCGAGGTTTCTCTTTCAATCAACTTTTCTGTATTGAGGCGATGTGCTACTAAATCTTTAATTGAAATGATTTTCAATTCCCATTTTTTAGCTAATTTGACCAAATCGGGCAATCTAGCCATTGTACCATCTTCATTGAGAATTTCTATAAGGGCAGCAGCTGGATAAAATCCTGCTAATCTTGCCAAATCAATCGCTGCTTCAGTATGTCCTGTACGTCTTAGTACTCCACCTTCTTTAGCAATCAAAGGATGCAGGTGACCTGGGCGACCAAAATCAGCTGGTTCAGTATCTGGACGAGCCAATGCTCTTATCCCAGAAGACCTATCAAATGCAGAAATACCAGTTGTACAACCAGGTCCTCTATAATCAATAGAAACCGTAAAAGCGGTTTTATGTAAATCTGTATTTTCTTTTACCATTAATGGCAAATTGAGTTCTTCTGCTCTTTTTGTTGTAATTGGAGTACACAATTGACCTCGACCATGAGTAATCATAAAATTAACCATTTCGGGAGTCATACATTCTGCTGCTGCAATAAAATCACCTTCATTTTCTCTATCTTCATCATCTACTACGATGACTAATTTTCCTGCTTTAATATCTTCTATTGCCTCAGGAATAGTGTTTAACTTAATGGGGACGTTCGGTTGGTTGCCAGACATTGCTTTTTATACCTTTTAAATAATTAAAAAATCCAATTAATAATGCTAAGTTCATCATAAAAAAATAACGAATTGAACGAAAGATTTTAATATGAATATTGACACTTTGCAATAATAAATCGATTACTGGAATTGCAAAAATAATCATTCCTACACTTATGAACAATAAGCGATGGTATAAGTTTCCATATATAGCCAAAATAACAGTACAAAAAATGATTTTAAGGATAAAAAAAGGACCTAACCATCTTAAAACTTTGTGAGACCAAAAATTAAATGCTATTTGACCTTTTGACCAGCTTAATAAATGAGCAAAAGTGCTTAAGTTTTGAAAATTACCTGCAGATATTCTTTTTTTTCTTCTAAATTCTTCTTTAATATCATGAGAAACAGATTCATATACTTTAGCTTGATTATCACTGATGCATTGTTTTTTTTCTTCTAGAACTTTCATTGATATATAAAAATCATCTACAAGGTAATTATTGGGAACAATAGAATATAAGTTACTTCTCAAGGAGTAACAAGCTCCAAAAGGTCCAATCATCGTTCCATTCAAGAGTCCTTCTCTATACTTCATTAAGCCTTCATTAGAAATATATTGGTCTTCTGATTTTGAAATCCCTACCTCTTCTATACCTGTGTGGATTAATCGACTATCTACCAAACCTATCTTATCATTTTTAAAATGCTTCACCATTTCAAAAACGGTATTGGTATTTAATATAGCACTAGCATCTGTTATAATAATGATGTGTTGACCATGCTGTTTTGTACATTTATTATATAATTGATTAATAATAGAAGGTTTACCTTGTCTATTGGAAAAAGGGACAAATGATAAAGAAATTTCTTTATTATTTCTATAATCATTAATAATATTATTCGTATTATCATTAGAATTATCAGAACCTATATATAGATGTAAATGGCTAGAAGGGTAATTTTGAATAAATAAACTATCTAGCTTTTGTTTTATGATTTTTTCCTCATTATATACAGCCATCAAAATAGAAACATGGGGTAAATCACCATCGTTTTTATTAAAGCAAATTGCGTTTAATTTTTTATTTTTTGATAGAAATTTAAGGATTAATGGATAAAAAACATAGGAATGCATTAATAATAATACAGATAAAAACAACAATATTTGAATCAGTAAAAGAAAAGAAATCATTCTGATACTTGTACTTGGTTAAGGGATAACATTTTGTGAAATGCATTCATCATTTTATTAGAAATATGATGATTATCGAATTCATTTTCTATAAAATCTCTTGCATTTTCAGCCATCATATTTAAATGATTTGTATTTTTATAACAATAATCTATAACTTTAATATAATCTTCTAAAGTGTTAGCTATCATTACTTCATGTCTATCTTTAGCATGAATCCCTTCAATTCCTAAAGTACTGCTAATTACAATTCTTTGAAGAGCCATTCCTTCTAGTATCTTAACCCTCATCCCGCTGCCTGATAATAGGGGAACAATCATAATAGGGTGATTTAAAATAAATTCTTGTGCATCCTCTACTTCACCATGAACAATGATATTTTTAGTATCAATATCTAGCAACCATTGAGGAGCATTTCTACCAGCAATATGTAATTCTAAATTAGGATACTTTTTATGTAATGTGTCCCAAACAT
>JAHDBK010000362.1:0-1474 GCA_020630455.1 Saprospiraceae bacterium | reverse complement strand
ATTTTTTTGGGTAAAAACCGAGTGTTACTGCTTATTCTTTTCCATATCTCATACTCTACATTATGAGAACGCATCACTATTTTAGCTTTAGAATGCTTTTTCATTGTTTCTATATAAGGGCTCATATATAGCGTTTCTAAAAGAATAATATCATATTTTTTAGATTTTAATAATTCAATTAAACGATTATTAAAATCCTCTGATTTAAAACGACTAATGTGATAAGATTCAGTACTAAATAAATTGATAAAAGCATCAGTAGGACTAATATCTGTTTTAATATTTACTGTCTGTACAGATTGATATTGATCTAATGAAATTTGTGTTTCTTTGGAAAAATGTTTTGAAGTATTCATAGCTAACAAGTCTAAGTCACAACCTAGTTGACTCAAACCCTTAGATAAATGAAAGATGGCGAGAGATTCTCCATCTTTTATAGGATAAGGAAATTTTTTAGATAATTGTAATATCTTCATTCTACCCAAAACTTATATTGCAAAGTTAATTAATTTATAATTATAGAACGAATATATCTATACAATTAGATATTAGATTTGAAACATTAGATACTTATAAATAAAAATAATAAAGAAAACTCTTTATCATTTAAATAAAAAATAGCGGCAACTTTATCTAATAAAGTGCCGCTATTTTAGCTTACGCTATCCCCTTTTTTTATTCTTTAAGAGCTACTCTGTATTCTTCTGGGTCATGACCATTGTCTACCCAGTAGTTGTAATCTCTGACCATTCTGTCCATATTTTTGAGATTAAAATCTTTATCTCCTATACGTTCTACCATGGCCTTATAATCACCAAAATACTCTTTACATTTCGTTTCGAAGTTTTCAGCATCAATTTTGTCAAAATTACCATCTTCATCTTCTAAGAAGAATGAATATTCGTATGGTTTTGAAGGATTATTAGGCACTTCTACATAGAAACAATACAAAACATAATGTCCTACAGTAACCTCTTTGTGCATAAAAACTGTCGAAGAACCAAACATACGAGAAGGTCTATCTGCTTTCTTGGTATCATAAACGACCCATCTTTCTGCTTTCTCTCCTGTTTCATCTATATAAGTTTCTTCAAAAGCATATCCTTTAAGTTGGTTAGGTTTATAAACTGTTTTTTTGCTCTGTCCCTTGTGAATGAACTTTACTTGAACTTGATTATTAGCCCAGTCATCTGCGATGATTGTTCCTTCAATTTTCTTATTATTATTATCTAAAATATAGCCAGGGACTTTATCCCCTTTTTTAGTTTGTGCTGTTATGGTAAATGTGATTAGTGATAAACTGATTAAGATTAAAGCGATTTTTTTCATGATAAATAGTAATTGTGTAGATTAAAAAATAGTAATTGTTATTGAATACGACTGCAATATCTAACTTCTCCAAAAAGTTTTTTAACCACTTTTATAGCAATTTGTGACAGAGTTTTAATTAAATATTACAATTTTTATTAATATT